>CAKZYI010000464.1 GCA_937884735.1 uncultured Pleurocapsa sp. | reverse complement strand
GATTGAATAAAAAACGCTCCTCAGTAATGGGGGGCGTTTTTTTATGGCTATTATTCTGCAAATTTTGTTTTTCTGTCTACTTCATCATGGATCAACGAAATAGGAAAATCGTTAGTGATACCATTTGGAAATAATTTTGCTGCTCCTATTGCGAACACTTCATTAGGGTTTATGTTGCAATTAATGCTTTTATTTGTAACGCTTTGTACTAGAGACTGTACGATGGGAATACAAGTCGAACCACCTCCCAGGATGACTTTGTTAATATTCAAATTATTCAATTCGATGCCCTCTAAAAATTTTCCTAAAGTAAAATGACAGCGAGCTAAAATATCTGAACACAGATGCTCAAAATGCGATCGCTTTAGAATTTTATTCACATGTTTTACACCATTTTCAGTATTAATAATAAAAGGTAAATAGATCTGAGTTTGCTCTACCAGGGAAAGCTTAATTTTAGCTATTTCTGATGCTTCAACAAGTCTTTGTAATGCTTGTGTATCTTGGCGCAGATCAATACCTTCATCACGTTCAAATTCTTCTGCTAGCCAATTGATAATTTTGCGGTCAAAGTCTTGACTACCAGTGTAAATATCTTCAACTGCGAATTTCACTTCAGCCACACTATCTTTGGTATTTATAAGAGAAACTTTAAGTCTGCTGCCAAAATCGAATAATAAAATAGTCTCATTGTCGCAATCATAGGCTAGTGAAGCTGCATAAGATTCGGACAAGATTCGCACGACTTTTAAACCTGCAATTCTAGCTGCATCCCTAACTGCCTGTCTTTGAGTATCATCAAAGTATGTGGGAACAGTGATAATTGTCTCTGTTAACTGCTCTTTTAAATGGAAGCTCGTATCGTCAGCTAATTTACCCAATATTTGAGCCAAAATTTCTTCTGGAACAAACTGTTGATTGAATATAGGACATTGAATCTTGACTTTACCACTGCGATCGCTTACAACATGATAAGAAACCTCTTCGATTTTATTGTTGATTTCTTCGTACTTGTTGCCAACAAAATAATTAACAGAGTAAAACGTGTTTTGCGGATTAATTATCTTTTGCTGTTTAGCAGATTGCCCAACTAACCTGTCTCCATTAAAATCGTATGCCACAACTGAAGGGGTAACTCTCTGTCCTTTTAGGTTAGCTATTACAGTAGGCTGACCGCCAATCGAGACAGCCATACTAGAATTTATTGTCCCCAAATCGATTGCTAAAATTTTTTCCATAGTTAACTGCTTTGTCATGGAATTATCGGATAAGTTGTCACCAATGCTCATCACCTCAAACAAGCGTCAAACTCTAGGTTTAAAACCATAATTGCGGTATTTCCAGTAATCTTCCATAATGCGGTCGTGATCGAAACAAAGATTTTGAGGAAGATCCCATTGATGAAAAATTCCCAAATTCTTTGCATCATCAGCAGCTATGGGATCTCCTTTAGCCGTAGCAATAAAAACGATCGCCAAAGTGTGCTGGCGAGGATCTCTGGCATGATCTGAATACACACAAAACTGCTCGACCAAATCTACCTTGAGGCTCACCTCTTCCTGTGCTACGCGAATAGCCGAGGTTTCAATCGATTCTCCATAATCAACAAATCCCCCTGGAATTGCCCAGCCAAAAGGCTCGTTTTTTCTTTCAATTAAAACAATTGGTCGAGAAGGTTTATCTATCAGCTCGATAATAATATCGACAGTAGGAGCAGGATTACGATAGTTCACGTTAATCTAAAGCAAAGATTTTACATAACTGAGTTTGACATAATTTGAGATTGATTTTCCCAAAAGCCAGTTTTATCGAAATAGTAAGACGGGAATATGACTGCTGCGTAGCATTTGAGCTGTGGTGCTACCAATTACCAAATTACGAATTCGGCTATGTCCGTAAGCTCCCATAACTAATAAGCTAATATCTTGCTCGGTAACATAGTTGGAGATTGCCTTTTCAGAATGTCCTTCGATTACAGAACAAATTGGTTCAAATCCAGCCTGCTGTAGCCATTGCTTTGCTGATTCGAGTCTAGCGATCGCTTTTTGCTCTGGGGCAGTCTTGGCAACGGTGACAATATGTAATTCTAAACCTGCAAAAACAGAGGAATCTGCCATAAACTGAAGGATTTTTTGACTAGTAGGACTACCATCATATGCCACCAATACTTTTTCAATTGGTTTAAACTGACGGGAAGTTACCAAACAGGGTTTATTGCTACTGCGAACAATCCTTTCTAAATTCGCTCCCAGATGTCCCGAAGCAAACTCAGCAGTTTCTCCCCGTTTCCCTATCACAATCAGATCGCAGCTATCCTCAAATTTTGCTAAACAATCCACCAAAAAACCCGTTTCATGGAGTAGATTAATTCGCTCTACTCCTTCCGCTTTGAGAGTCTGGGCTGCCTCTTTTAAAACCAATTTAGTCCGTTGATGATTAATTTTAGCTTTTTCATGTTCTAATTCCACCAAGCGATCGAGCAAATTTTCCTTAGCATCAATGCCGATACTACCGCTGAGGTTGGTTGTAGAAACTGCTTGTTGTCCGCGAGTATCGGTCACACAGAGAACATCTACTTCTTCTGCTTTTAATCGAGTAGCAAACCACGCGCCGTAGCGGTAGGTATTTGCTGCAAAAGCCGAGCCATCACTACAGAGTAATATTTTTTTCATAGTTATAAAGTCCTAATTCTCAATAACTGCGGATTCTTTATTGTCTGCCAATCGACTAAATAGAGTTCCACTGGCTTCATTTAAACCAACGACTTCTACTTCTGCCCCATTACGGCGGAATTTACTTACAACTTTATCTACTGTTTCTACTGCCCCTTGATCCCAAAGGTGAGCCTCCGTTAAATCGATGGTGACACGCTCGGTTAGCTCTCTAAAATTAAAAGAGCGCAAAAATTCTTCTTTAGATAAAAAGAAAATTTGACCAGCTACTTTATAAATACGATGAGTGCCATCATCACTCAAAATTTTATCGACAAAAACCAGTTGGGCAATCTTACGGGAAAAGAACACCGTACTCATTACGATTCCTGTCGCTACACCTAAAGCAAAATTACGAGTAAAGATAATAACAAACATAGTAGTCAGCATTACCACCGTTTCATTGCGAGGAATGCGGGACTTATTTTTGTAAGACGACCAGCTAAATGTACCAATGGAAACCATGATCATCACCGCCACTAGAGCAGCCATGGGCATTTCTTTGACCCAATCTTGCAATACTAAAATGGCAAACAACAGAAAAATTCCCGATGCGAGGGTTGATAGTCTTCCTCTACCACCTGACTGCACATTAATTACCGACTGTCCGATCATGCCACAGCCAGCCATACCGCCAAAAAATGCCGTAACGATGTTGGCAATTCCTTGTCCCTTGGCTTCCTGGTTTTTATCGCTAGGAGTATCGGTTAAATCGTCAACTAAAGCCGCTGTCAGGAAAGAAGCCAACAAACCGACGATCGCCATAGTCAAAGAATAAGGAAAGATAATCTGTAGGGTTTCGAGATTTAATGGTACTTGAGGCAGGGCAAACAAAGGTAGGGTAGTTGGCAACTCTCCCATATCCCCTACTGTGGGAACATCCAATTTGAGAGCGATCGCTGCTATAGTCATTACCGCCAAAGCAACCAGAGGGGAAGGTACAGCTTGAGTAAAGCGAGGCAAAATATAGATAATTGCCAAAGAAAGCAGGGCTAAGACATAAACCGTGATCGGTACATTAGTTAACTGGGGTAATTGAGCCAAGAAAATTAACACTGCCAGGGCATTGATATAACCAATCATGACTGCCCTGGGCACATACTTCATTTGACGACCTAGTTTAATTACTCCGAATATTACCTGTATAATTCCAGTTAATAAAGTGGCTGCCAAAAGATACTGTAAACCGTGGTCTTTGACCAAATCGATCATCAGCAACGCCATCGCTCCTGTGGCAGCAGAAATCGATCCTGGTCTTCCCCCCAAAAAAGCCGTTAGTACGGCAATAATAAATGAGGTATAAAGCCCTACCTTTGGGTCTACTCCTGCAATAATTGAAAAAGCGATCGCTTCTGGAATCAATGCCAGTCCTACAACTGCACCTGCCAGAAGGTCTTGTTTGGTGTTAAAAAACCACTGTCTTTTAAGAGTATTTAAATTCAACATGTCCTCCATAAAGTTTAAGATAGTATCATATAATACTTACCTGTCTGTTCATAGAGTCTTTGTCTCACCCAAACTATGACAAAACATTCTTCTAAGGCAGATATGGCGATCGCCTTTCATCAGAGTAAGTAAATAGGTTGAAACAAGAAAATCCCACTGTCTGCTGTCCTAATGGCTGGCTAAATCCTCCAGGGAATTATCCAAGCCAACTATTTCGACTTCTGCACCATTGCGACGAAAATTGAGCACTACTTTGTCTAAAGCAGCGATCGCTGATTGATCCCAAAGATGAGCGTGGGTAAGATCTATTTTGACAAACTCTACGTCTTCTTTAAAATTAAATTTATAGTTCAAATCAACTAACGGGGAAATTTAACGCAAAAAATCGTTCGATTGCGATCGCTTTCTACATTAATAGTTGCACCTAATATTTCCACTAATTTTCTAACTAACGTTAGCCCTAAGCCTGTTCCACCATATTGCCACGGATCGTTGGTAGGAATGCGATAAAACTGATCGAAAATTAGTTCTTGCTCCTCAGATGAAATCTCTGCACCACTATTAATAATTGATAAAGATATTTCCGATTCTGTTAATCGAGTTTTAGTAGAAATTGTTCCCCCTGCTGGAGTGTACTTACAGGCGTTGTTTAACAATTCCCGTATAATGCGATTTAAAATTAATGGGTCGATGGTTAAGTTAATTTCTTTAGAGGATAAGTCTAGAATCAACTCCTGTTGTTTATTTTGAATTCGCTCTGCATATAGTTGGGTTAAGTTATTGAGCCACGAATTAAGCTCTAATGCTTCTGGCTGAATGGCTTTAGCTTCTGCATTGATATAACACAAGGTTAATAAATCATCGACTAGCTGTTTTTGTCGTTGACAAGAATCATAAAAAATTTTTAATACTCGTTCAAACAAAGGCGATTTACGCGGATTCTTGGTGTTATTCAACAAATTATCTAAAGTTTGTGCTGCTAGCTGAATACTGCTCATAGGAGCTTTTAATTCGTGGGAAATAGTTTTAAAAAAATCGTTTTTAAGTTGATTGAGCTTGGCTAATTCTGCTACCTGACGATTGGAATCAGCATATAGTCTAGCTTGACGAATTGCGATCGCACATTGAGAAGCCACCTGCTGCATCAGCCTAATCTCAAAAGAAGTAAATACTTCTCCTGGCGGTCTAAGTCCCCACAAATTGCCCATAATACCGCGGTCGTCAAAGATAGGACAGGCTAAACGACTTACTTGAATGCCTGAAGGATTAAACTGAGGAATAGCTTCTACGAGCTGTAGGGGAGATTTTTGTAGTAGCTGGTGATATAGTTCGGGAAAATCATTAATTTGTCTGGTTTCTCCCTGACAAGGGGGTAAAGTAACATTGTGTTCGTGAACAATAGTTGCTTTAAGCTGCTGAGAATCATATAGCTCGACCTGACAACTATTAAGATTGAGGACTTGCGCTAATTCTTCTGTAGCAATTTGCAAACAGGAATTTTCATTAAGGCTATCGCGAATTTTATCGGTGATCCGTCGCACAGAGGCTTCAAAATCTAATGTCTGCTTTAACTCCTTGTTTTGTAGAGCTAGAGTACGGCGCATTCTTTGTAGATTGAGATGAGTCTGAATGCGAGCTAATACTTCTTCTTGCTCTGTGGGTTTTGTAATGTAGTCTACCCCTCCTAGCTTGAATCCCTGAACTTTATTAACGGTTTCTGATAGCGCAGTTAAAAATATTATAGGAATTTCTTTAGTCGCTCTTTGAGATTTGAGCCGACTGCAAGTTTCAAAGCCATCGACTTCAGGCATCAACACATCTAATAAGATCAAATCTGGAGTTTGAGATTGGGCAATTTGCAAAGCACTTTCCCCATCTTCAGCTAACAAGACTTTGAAACCTGCTGTCTCTAAATAGGAAAATAATACCTGTAAATTGTTTGGGGTGTCATCTACAATCAAAATTGTTGCCTGAGAATTTATCAAGTCCTCATAGGATAAATTGCTATTGCTGCTGCTACGATTTTCTAGCCCAGAATTTTGCGAAGATGCCCCAGATCCTTCAGAAAGTAACTCTGAATTAGATTGATTTTGTTCTTCTAGATTTTCCCCTGACTGGTTTTCCATCAGTTTGGCGATGGAAATAGAAATCGTCGGACATGATAGTTTTTGATAGGTCAACATAAACAGCGATCGCAATTAAGCGTAAATTTCAAAAAGTGTTTGTTAAAAAGTTTTATTATTTAATTAAGTTTAGTTTAGTATTTTATTTTAATGTAACAATACTTATCTTTTTAACAGAATAGGGATTTACTTTCTTCAAGGGTTTTCACTGTTGAGTACCTAGTTACACTGAATCCTGTTGGTATAAGTTACTTAAAATTAATGGAATAAAAGATAGAATTTTCTCCACGTCTCCCAATCTCCCAGTCTCCCACACATGCGGCACAGAGCTATCGCTCAGATCGTCGTTAGACGACTAGCAATGCATTCGCATTGCGTG
>CAKZYI010000463.1 GCA_937884735.1 uncultured Pleurocapsa sp. | reverse complement strand
TAGTAAGTCGCGATCGCACTACCTTGGGCAGTGGTGCAGGACAAATGAATCGCGTCGGCTCGGTCAAAATTGCCCTAGAACAAGCGGGAGAATCGGCTAACGGTGGAGTTTTAGCCAGCGATGGTTTCTTCCCCTTTGATGACTCTGTACGTACTGCTGCTGCCGCTGGTATTACTGCCATAATTCAGCCAGGAGGTTCAATTAGGGATAAGGATTCTATTGCTGCTGCCAATGATTTAGGCTTGGTTATGGTATTGAGCGGTACTAGACACTTTCTACATTAAAACCGAATAATAGATAAATAATAGATATGTATACCTAATTGTTCGATCTATACTAAGGTAGATTGAAGAGCCGTATCAAAAAGTTTATAGTAGGGCTAAAATGCTGTATTTAAGCTAAATACGTATCTGGTTGCTGGCTGCGGGGTTATAATGGAAAGCTCGACACCAATAAGCTGGCAAACAGTAAAAAAAGTGTTAACCAAAATGAGCTAATCCCTGCTTTTATAGCTAGAGGTGATGTTCGTAACTATTGTAATTAAGAAAGGAGGATGATTTTTAATGACCCAAGTGGTTGTTGGACAAAACGAAAATATAGAATCTGCACTTCGTCGATTTAAGCGTCAAGTATCAAAAGCAGGTATCTTCGCTGATATAAAGCGTCGTCGTCACTACGAGACACCAATTGAAAAGCGCAAACGCAAAGCAATTGCTCGTCGCAAAAAACGTTACCGTTAAGAATGGTTATTAGCTATTAGTCTTTAGTTTCAACGATCTAAATGATGCCAATAGTTAGCTACATGATATGAAGGGCGATTGCAATTTAAGCTGTTTTTACTTATTGCGATCGCTTTTTATTTTCGTTCTTTTGTTCTAAGCTTAAAATAAGCCATGGAAGCTCTATTCTGGTGCTTGATCTGGGAAAGTATTTATTTTGTTCGGAGTATCTAACCAATGTGCAAATAAAGCTATTAATAGTTAAATCGTGGATTTAGTGCCAGTTATCGATAATCAAGAATACGTAGTATTTGACAAAGATTTTATTGTTGTCCAATTTTCTCCTGATATTCAGCAGTATGCCGAGCAAGCTTTTGGTGTCAATGATGATGTTCGCATAGGAATACCAGAAATTGTTGGTTTAGAACCTGTATGTCAAGAAATACTCGAAGGGAAGGAACAAGGATTTGTACTAGAAAGTATTTCCCGCAATCATTCTCAGACAGGTATTTTGTATTTTAATTTGTATATCAAATCTATTGGAGAGCACTTGATTCTTCTGCTCGAAGACGTTACGGAATTGGTATCTCTTCGACAATCATCGATGCAAAAACTAAATGAAGCAGAGATAACCCTCGATAGATTACAAAGATTTGAATATTGCACTAACAAAATTATCGCGTCGATGAGAGACGTTATGTTGATTACTACCACCGCAGGAGTAATTGAAAGAGTCAACAAATCAGCCACAGACTTATTCGGACACAAAAAGTCTGAATTGCTTGATACTTCTATTGACAAACTAATCCAAGACTCAAAATTTATTCATCAGCAAATATACGATTATTTACTATCCCACAAAGATACGGTAAAGAAAATCGAAGTAAGCTTTATCAACTACCAAAATGAAGAAATTAGGATTGAGTTTGACTGCTTTATTGCTCCTACAGAAGTAAAAAACTTTTTTAATTGTGTATATATTGGCAGAGATATTACTGCTAGAAGGAAAGCAGAAATGAAGGTTCGTAAATCTTTGGCTAGAGAAAAGGAATTGAGACAGTTAAAGTCTGGGTTTATTTCTATGGCTTCCCACGAATTTCGCAATCCTTTGAGCAGTATTTTGCTTTGCGTGCAAAATCTTGAAGGGGAAAACAACTTAAATGATTCGGAACGTCAATTTTATTTAAAATCTATTCAAGATGCTGCTTTGAATATGAATTCTTTGCTAGAAGATGTTTTAATTATCAGTATGGCTGAGTCAGGTAAGCAAAAACTAAGGCTAGTAAGTTTAGATTTAGAACAGTTTTGCTCAAAAATAGTTAAGGAATTGACTTCAATTTATGCCAAAAACAAAATAGATTTTGAATATTTAGTAGACGTTAATCCAGTTAATTTGGATCGTACAACTTTAAGACATATTTTAAATAACTTGTTATCTAATGCACTAAAATATTCTCCAACAGGCGCAACAGTTAACTTAAAAATATCTTATAGTAATTCAAATAATATACCAAAAATCATTATTGAAGTACGCGATAGTGGAATAGGGATTCCTGAAGCCTCTCAAAAACATTTATTTGAATCTTTTTACCGCGCTAATAATGTAGGTAGTACTCCTGGTACTGGTTTGGGACTATCTATTGTTAATAAAGCGGTAGGGCTATATAAAGGGTCGATCGCGATTGATAGCAAATTGAATCACGGTACTAAAATTACAGTTGAGCTTCCTTTGAAACAATAAATAGTAAATAAATAAATTCGACAACGTTGCGATTTTAATATATTACAAATAACATAATATAAAGCGTAAATAAGATAATTTGAGTGTTCAATAAAATTGATTTTGACTTATCTTAAACTACCTTGACTATTTTAAATTCTAGGAAAGTTGACTATGAGCGAAATAACCAAAACAGAGATACGCCAAAAGCTAGGAAATATTACGCAACTACAAGAGCTTTTATTTGGAGAACAAACTAGAGAAATCAACCAAAAATTTGATTCCTATGGCGATCGCCTCAGCCATCTTGAAAGCAATTATCAAAAGTTACAGCTAGTTTTAGACGAGCGTTTTGAAGAATTAGAAAATAAATTAGTGCAGCAGATAAATTTGGCTACTAATTCTTTGGAAAAAAAAATCCATTACCTAAACTTAACTAGTAAGGAAGAGCATCAAAAAATCAAAGCAGATCTAGATTTTATTTCGCAACAATCTAGCGATCGCATTGACCATCTTCAAGGAAGCATTAAACAGCAAAATAATAATTTAAAAGTAGAAATAAATCAATCAAGAGCTGCTTTGGATGAAGAAATGAACCTGCTCAAGCAGCAAATTACAGATAGGCTTAATTCTAGTTTAGCTGAATTATCTACAGGAAAAGTTTCTCGTAATGATTTAGCAGAAGTCCTGTTTGAGTTATGTTTAAAATTGAAAGAACCAGATATAGCTCTGGCGATAATTGAAGGAGAAGAAGCTGACTATCAAACTGATGAAAAACTACCCGAAGAACAAAATCAATAGCGATAGTTTCTTAATCAATTGTGTAGTTAAACATCAAATAAAAGGTATTAGCCTTAAACCTATTTAAAGATATTTGGTCAACACTTCTTTTGTAGCTGCGCCAGTTTTATTCCAGCTAAACTTTTGGGCTTGTTTTAAGCCAAGCTCTCTGAGTTGAAATTGTAACTGTATGTCTTGTCCCACATCGATCATAGCCGAAGTAATTGCAGCAGTATCATAAGGATTGATTAAAATTGCAGCATCACCAGTTATTTCGGGTAAAGAAGCTAAGTTAGAAGTAATAATCGGAGTCCCACAAGCCATTGCTTCTAATACAGGAAGTCCGAAACCCTCCCAAAAAGTCGGAAAAACTAAAGCAATTGCATTACTAATAATCACAGGCAATTCTTGATAGTTTAGATAATCTAAAAAAAGAACTCTTCCTTCAAGCCCTAGCTCTTTTATTTGTTGCTGTAGTTGGGGTGTAAAACGAGAATCAGTCGAACCAGCGATCGCCAAATAATATTCTTTGCTTTTGATTCCTGCAAAAGCATTAATTAAACCCGACAGATTTTTATAAGGATCTTGGCGACCAAGATATAAAAAATAAGGATTTTTAATCAACGAATCCTGCTCTATTCTTGGATAAAAATTATTTGTATCATACCCTAACAAAATCGGTGTAATTTTATTAGAATCAACACCATAAAAATCTACAATATCTTTGGCGGTTGCTTGAGAATTACAAATAATATGTTCTGCTTGCTTTAATACTTGAGGGACTACATAACGAAAATAATTGGTCAAAGGAGATGTTGCGCGGGGAAAACGTAACGGAATTAGATCGTGACACATCACTATATAGCGACAATGACTATATAAAGGTGCTTCAGGAATAGGAGAGTAAATAAGACCTGCTGCCAACTCTTGATATATTTTAGGTAGCTGGAATTGTGTCCATAGAAGCCTTCTAAAATGACCTTTACTTCCTTGTTTGGGGGTCATTAGATCGGAGATAAAATAATGCTTATAGTCTCCTAAATTTGATGAAGATAGCAATGTAGGATTTAAGCCAGACAAACTCCTAATAACATTCTGAGCATAGGTAGCAATACCCGTTGGCTTATCAAATAAAATACTTAAATTAATCAACAGCGAATTAGACAAACCTAAAAAATTATCCTGTAATTCTAAAAAGATTAATATTCTGTAACTAGTGACAATTAAATCAATCAAGATTATTAGCAGTCGTAACAAAAATTAATAATAATAAATTGTCTACTAATCCAATCAAAGAAATAAGCAGAACAATTACTAATGGTAAAGTGCTGCCCTATATTGCCTAGAGCGAGTATGTAGTAATATTGCGCTCTTCCATTTTAGGCATCATCTTAATACATAGTTCTTAATAAACTTCCCCCCAAAGCACGAAACGTTTTAATCTAAAAGCTGAACTATAAGTAAAAATCTAATAAATTAAAAAAGACTGAAACGGAAAATATTATCATATCATTAACCCCAAATCCAAACTATCAGACAGAAGAGT
>CAKZYI010000462.1 GCA_937884735.1 uncultured Pleurocapsa sp. | reverse complement strand
AGCCTACCGTTTCATTACTCCTAAGTAATTCTTCATACTCTGCTTTGATTCTTATTGCGTTTTCTAATCATTGGCTATTCCTGGGACACGCATTGTGCAATTCTAATATTGCTTTGATTAAAAAAGCATAATCTTCCGACTGTGCGGGGATAGTTGCTACACCATCATAGTTAAGACGTTGCAATCTATCTTCAATCCATTGATTTTCTAAAATAAATTCAACTGCACTAATTGCTAACTGTAGATTAACCGATAAATCTAAATGTGTTTCATCTCTAAATACAGCAAAAGCCCTAGCTAAACCCGATATCATTAAGCTATTCCAAGCCAAGATTCCTTTGGTATCGGTAACGGGAGGAATGCGTCCCGACCAGTTATTACTTTTTGCTTCGTGATTGTTTTTCGCAGGAGAGAAAGTACTCACTTGAGCGATAGACTTGCCATAGCGTACTGTAAATAACTTATCTAAAGCTTGCTCTAAACTATCCGACAATTCCTCGTTTCTGGTGCGTTGAAGAACAATATTACCTTCAAAGTTGCCATTAGTCGTAATATCGAATTCCTGCTCTAATTCAGCTAATTCTGCTGCGCTCAATGTAGATTCTAATTCAGCGTAACTCCACACATAAAAAGCACCCTCTTCTGGTTCGGCTTCTTCTGGGGTAGTGAAATTATCCGCATCCTGTGCAGCATAAAAATAACCGTCAGCGTGGGTCATTTCTCGCTGTAGCCAGCTTACCGTACCTGCGATCGCTCTTTTGACTGCTGGTTGTTTGACTCCTTTACTCCACAAATCGGCTAAATATTCTAAAATTTGCCCATTATCATAGAGCATTTTCTCAAAATGGGGGACTGTCCAATGATTATCTACGGTATAGCGATGAAATCAGCACGCTACAAGGTCTAATATACCACCCGTAACTAAATATAATCCTAAGAGTTGAGATTAAGCATGAGGGTAAGATATATGTTCAGTATGATAACGACTTCCCAGTAAAGCGATCGTAGAATAAGGAATCATAGGAAAGCTAGGACGACCAGGATCGTTTGGTTGAATAGCAGCAGAATTCGCGTCTATTCCTTGAGCTAGCAAGTCTTTTGTGAGAATATCTTCTTGATTAACAGGTAATAAAGCAGACTGCTGAAGATTTCTTAAAATTTCTGTTTTAAACGACGTTAATTTTTCTGGCTCACTATCATAAAAACGTCGTATTGCCTGGAGAGTTTCTAAAAAACCAGGACGACCATATTTAGGTTGAACGGGGAAATAAGTACCACCATAAAAAGGTATAAGATCGTCAGGATTAAGAAAGATATTCAAAGGCCAACCACCCTGACCAGTCATCATCTGCAATGCTTGCATATAAATACTGTCGATATCTGGTCTTTCCTCGCGATCGACTTTGATCGGGACAAAATTAGCATTCAAATAATCTGCGATCGCATTATCCGAAAAAGCTTCTCCTTCCATTACCGTACACCAGTGACAGCTAGAGTAGCCAATCGACAAGAATATAGGCTTGTTATTTTCCTTAGCATTTTCTAAAGCCTCATCACACCAATACCACCAATCAATTGGATTCTCAGCATGTTTGCGTAAATAAAGACTTTGACTCGATTCAAGATGATTAGACATTTGTCATTTACCCTTACTCTATACTCCTCGCTCCTTGTTTCTCGCTCCTCATTCCTTGTTCCTCATTCAAGAAGTTCTTTTGCTTTGTTGTAGGTTGCCTTTTTTTCAGGGTTAGCAACATGCAGACATTCAGCATGAATTTGCTCTAAGCTAGCAATGTATTCTTTATTCTGACTGAGAACAGCATTGGCTTTTGTAGAGGTAATAGTAGCTAACTGCGCTCTGAGGGGTAACTTGCGAAATACAGCCAAACGTTTTTCCAAAGAAGACATTTTATTTGCAAAATTATTTAAAAAACAAAGAAGATAATAGTATTACCCTAACAGCGATCGACAATAGTGCGATCAATAAACCCATGAAACCATTAATCCAGACTTGTTTGCTAGTCGCGATCGCACTAAATCCTATTCTGATTAATTCCTCAAAAAAAGCGATCGCTCTACCTCCCCCAGAAGATATCCCCGAAGAAGTACTTAGAACAGAAATAATTCTTGAAGTGCGATCGCCCATAGATGGAAAACCGTTTTCTTCTAATGATTACGAAGAATTGAAAGCTGAATTATCCCAAAGCCCCAACAGTCCTCTAATTAATTCTGATATTCAAGAGCTGATATTTTTATTACAGCTAAGAAAACTAGTAAAAACTATAATTCCTTTTTACTAAGGATTTTTACCTAAAAATCAATAATTATTTTATATATTGCGTAAAAATAGTTAAAGTATGTATACAAATAGTTTATAAAACTCAATTATCGCTGTTTTAATCTAGGGTTACTAGATATTACGCCAGCACCTTCTTTAAGAAAATCACTGCTACATCATACTTGGATATTGGTACTTTAATGTCTATAACCATTGCTCCTGAACAAGTCAACCAGATAGTTTACAACCTCCATCACAACCCTTTTGAAATTCTGGGTCGTCATCCTTACGAACAAAATGGCAAAGTCAAAAGTTGGATCGTCAGAGCATATTTGCCTGATGCAGATGCAGCTTGGGTAGTTTGCCCAGAAGAAAGAACTGAGTATCCTATGCAGCCAATGCACAATCCTCATTTCTTTGTCTGTGTAGTACAAAATGCTAATTTAGACAATTATCAACTGCGAATCAAGTCAGGCGATAGCGAAAGAGTAATTTATGACCCCTACGCTTTTAGTTCTCCCAGAATAACAGATGTAGATATTCATTTATTTGCAGAAGGTAATCACCATCGCATCTATGAAAAGTTGGGCGCGCACACAACTACGATTGATGGTGTGGCAGGAGTATATTTTGCGCTTTGGGCTCCTAATGCTCGTAACGTTTCTCTTTTAGGAGATTTCAACAGTTGGGATGGTAGAAAGCACCAAATGAGAAAAGGCAGCAGTGGTATTTGGGAATTATTCATTCCTGAGTTGGCTGCGGGTACGGCTTACAAATATGAAGTCAAAAACTGGGAAGGACATATCTACGAAGAGTCCGATCCCTATGGTTTCAAGCAAGAAGTAAGCCCCAAGACAGCTTCAAATGATGCTGACTTGAATACCTATGAATGGAACGATGCAGATTGGATGGAAGAGCGTCGTAATAGCGCACCATTAGACAAGCCTATTTCTGTGTACGAACTTCATTTGGGTTCTTGGATGCATGCTTCTGCTGACGAACCCATGAAGCTACTATCAGGAGATGCTGAACCTGTAGCTGTTTCAGAGTGGAAACAAGATGCACGTTTTTTGAGCTATTACGAATTGGTTGATAAACTAATTCCTTACGTCAAGGAAATAGGCTACACCCATATTGAAGTGCTACCCGTTGCCGAACACCCTTTCGATGGTTCGTGGGGATATCAAGTAACAGGCTATTATGCTCCTTCTTCTCGCTATGGCAACCCCGAAGACTTCATGTATTTCGTAGATAAATGCCATGAAAACGGGATTGGAGTAATTGTAGACTGGGTTCCTGGTCATTTTCCCAAAGATGGACATGGTTTGGCTTTCTTTGATGGTACTCACCTTTACGAACATGCCGATCCTCGCAAGGGCGAACATAAAGAATGGTGAACACTAGTATTCAACTACAGCCGTAACGAGGTTCGCAACTTCTTGGTAGCTAATGCTCTATTTTGGTTCGACAAATATCACATCGATGGTATCCGCGTAGATGCAGTGGCTTCGATGCTATACCTCAACTACTGCCGTAAAGATGGAGAATGGATTGCTAATGAATATGGCGGTTGCGAAAATATTGAAGCTGCTGACTTTTTGCGCCAGGTAAACAGTCTGTTATTTAGCTACTTTCCAGGAGTCCTATCTATCGCTGAAGAATCAACTTCCTGGCCAATGGTTTCCTGGCCTACCTATACTGGTGGTTTGGGCTTTAACATGAAGTGGAATATGGGCTGGATGCATGATATGTTGGATTACTTCAACATGGATCCTTGGTTTAGACAGTTCCATCAAAACAACCTTACCTTCAGCATGTGGTATCATCACAGCGAGAACTATATGCTGGCACTATCTCACGATGAGATTGTTCACGGCAAGAGTAATATTATTGGCAAAATGCCTGGGGATGAATGGCAAAAGTTTGCCAACGTCCGCTGTTTGTTTGGCTATATGTTCGCTCATCCAGGTAAAAAGACCATGTTTATGAGCATGGAATTTGGTCAATGGAGTGAATGGAATGTTTGGGCAGACTTGGAATGGGATTTATTGCAATACCATTTCCATAAAACTCTAAAACAATATTTCTGCGACCTCAATACTATTTATAAGAGCGAACCTGCCTTATATAGTCGCGACTTTGAAGAAGAAGGTTTCGAATGGATTGACTGTAGTGATAATAGTCATAGCGTTGTCGCATTTATTCGTCGTGGCAAAGACAATAATGAGTTTATTGTGGCAGTATGTAACTTCACTCCTCAACCCCACAGTCACTATCGTATTGGTGTCCCCGAAAAAGGTTTCTATACCGAGATATTCAACAGCGATGCTAGCAAGTATGGCGGTAGCAACATGGGTAATTATGGCGGTAAATGGACTGATGATTGGTCGTTCCATAACCAGCCTTTCTCTTTAGATGTTTGTTTGCCTCCTTTGGGTGTTTTGATGTTTAAAATAGACCGCAAGAAAACTCAAGCAGCCTTAAAAGGCAATTAATTAATTGGTGTTGTGAATTAATTTAGCTTATTCAGAGATCCTGTAAGGGCGAATCACGATTCGCCCTTACGAGATTGCCTTGATTGAAAATATATTAGGATAAAATTATATAAGTCAAATAAGCAGCAAAAGTTTATGAGTCAGCATTGTTATAAAGTTGAAGCTATTTGGGACTCAGAGGCACAAGTATGGGTAGCAGAAAGTAATGATGTCCCTGGATTAGTTACCGAAGCAAATACGATTGAAGCTTTGACTGATAAATTGAGGAAAATAATTCCTGAATTGTTGTATCTCAATAATGTTGTCGCTGACGAATATGTTGGCAACATTACTTTTGACTTAGTTAGCCATCGCCAAGAATTGATTAAGGTGGCTGGCTAAATGGCTCGCTCTTTTACTTCTAGACTGAAGAAGCTATTGTCTGAAGCAGAATGCAATTTAGAGCGTCAAGGAAAAGGAGATCATGAAATTTGGTATAGTCCATTGACCGAACGCAGATTTGTAGTTGATAATGCAATCAAATCTCGCCACACAGCAAATGCAGTTTTAAAACAAGCAGGATTACCAAAAGCTTTTTAAGTATCTCGTACTCGCTCGATGTCGGGTTACGCTGTCGCTGACCAAACCTACAAATTTGAAAAACTAGCGTTTTTGTGGGAAATTGCTAGTCTTTTAAAAATAAATTTTAGAGATTAGTAATTCAAGAATATTTTTAATATGGAATTTATACCTCATGCTTGCTGTTAACTTAAGATAATGATAATGCGATCGCATTTAATTTCAGAACATTTAATTTCAGAATAATAACCCTTACAGTAACTATTTCCAAAAAAAAGAGTTGATAATCTCAACTCTTTCCTAGTATTAATGTTTATTGCAATTTAAGCTGTTTATTTTGTGACAGTTTGATGACTTAAATCCTAAAGATGCAGATATTTTGCTTCTGCTTCTAGCTGCTTGACTAGTTTGTCGTTGCCATTCGTTCTAGCCGCTTCCAGACGACTGTTTAAACTTCTGCGCATACTCTCGCGGTGACTAGTATAAGCATTTTCTATTATTTCTTTACGTTTATTGTTCATGATGTACTTTTTACTTTTTTAAATAATGCTTTTCCTTGGATATATAAGATAACATTTTCACTACTAAAAGAACTACTTATAATTAAATCTTTAAATATTTGCTTAACAATTGTAAGGATGAAAATCCTCCAACAGTAGAAATGCCAAGCATTTTGGAGTCAGAGCAACTTTACATTTAAAATTGAATATTGGCAGAATCAGAAATTTCAATTAGGTTTTCATCGGCGATCGCGAAAAGGATATGCCAGTAAACCGTAACAATTTTGAGGAGTTATTTGTCTTTCCAGTCTCTATATTTATATATAATCTTAAAGAATCATAAATACATCTAAAGTTATACAACTTATTTTTTTATAACTACAATATTGTCTTGTTCATATCAGCCGAGCCAATCATTCGTCGCAAGCAACACGCTTTAGATTTTCAAGATCGCCAAGGATTATTACGGTTAAAGCTCGAAATTAGCGATAAAACCTTATTTAACAATGTGTACACTAGAATTGACCAAGTTTTTGTAGTTTGGGGGCTAATTACCGCCATCATCTTTTTCACTGCCCAGTTTGCTCCAATTAACTGGATTACTCAGGCTTTTTTTTGGTCAGCATTAACTAGTATTGGCACAATAGGAATGGCAGTGTTGACTTACTTTTGGGTTAAAGTAGAGCGGTTGCGCTGGGTACTATATTCTTGGATTATTTTGATGCTTGGTGGCGTTGTCATTACTGATTTAGGAATTTTACAAGGATGGAGTTCTGTCTTGATGAATTTGTGTCAGTTGTGGTTGGGGTTGAGCGCAATCGGCTATTTTTGTACGGGATGGGGATTGCGATCGCGAGCATTTATGATTGAAGGAATATTTCATGTTTTAGGAAGATCAGTACTACCTTTTTGTATTGGCTGGCAATTTTTGGTGACGGGCTTAGTTATGACTGCTAACCTGCTTGTTTTTGCTGAGACTCAATGGGACATGCGCCTCCCCATAGAAAATTATGATGTACTAACAGAAGAACAAAAAGAATTCAACCGCGAACAATATCTAATTCGTCAGGCTGAATCCTAATTTTACTGAGGTTAAATGCTACTTGAAGACTACCGAGGAAAAACTGCTCGATAAGCTTCTACACCTTCGTAACCATAGCGATTGTAGCCCTTAGTTTGAATCAATTCCTCCAAATAGCGCATTCTTTCTTCAGGAGCAGGATGGCTAGACAACAAAGTAGTCGCTCCTCTCGATTCACCCTGAAGTTTCTTTAGCTTTGCCATGACATTGTACAAGCCATCAGCAGAATAACCAGCCGCATCCAATACTCTCAAACCCAAAATATCTGACTGCTTTTCTTTTCCTCGACTAAATTTTCGACTCAATAACCCATCTCCAATTCTGGCGATAATACCAACTTCTCTACCAGCAATACTAGATATAAGGTTTGTGGCTGTTGCGGTAAGTGCAGATTCCCCTAATCTTTTGTAGCTGTGGGATAAAACAGAATGGGCAATTTCGTGGGCTAAGACCCCTGCTAATTCTGCTTCAGAATCCATCAACTGCAACATTCCTGTGTGGAAAAAAATCTTACCTCCAGGTAGGGCAAAGGCGTTGGGGGTAGAATCTTCGACTATATAAAACTCATACTCAAACTCATCTCTGCCCATTAGTTGGGCTAATTTTTGACCAATATCATTGATATATTTTAATTGCGTGGAATTAGACACCATATTAGATTGAGCCTTAATGCTTTGAGCAAAAGACTGTCCTGCGCTTTTTTCTCCCGCCAGCAACATTTGACCAATTTGTAATGCGCCTCCCTCATTACCTGTGGCTACTTGACCAATTCCCCCCAAAATTCCTGAGACAGCAATCTTTGATTTGAGATTTTTCTGGTACTGTTCAAAATGTAGGTTTGCTTCTTTTTTATATGCGGCTGAATGAGGAGAATTGGGATAGGTTTGAGCAAATTCTCTTGCTGTTATCGAAGCTTCCAAAGTCTTGCCATAAAGTAACAATAGATCGATTTGAGTGTCGATAATTTCTTTGCTATCAGGATATAGTTGAGCAGCTTTTTCAATGACCGATAAAGCCTTTTTTTCCTCACTATACAAGTCGTGTGTATCCGCTAAAAGAACATGACCAGGAACAAAAGCAGGGTATTCTTTAACCAAATTTTCTAAAGGAGTAAAAATTCGATTGGTAATTTCTTCTTCTGTTTGAGGATCGTCTTTAATTGCTTGAGTGGCTGTATTCCAATATCTTTTGGCTTTGTTATCCAATTGAGACAAATTATTTATAGCTGGAGGAGTTGGTTGAACAGTAGAAAAGTCAATTTTAACTCTCTGCTGGATTTGTCGGGATTGAGATAAGTTCCCCTTTTTATAAAATCGGTCGGCTTCGGCTAGAGTATTGTAATAGTTAGCATTAAAATTTGTTTGATTAAACGCTTGAGCAACAACCAAGCTGCTGGAAGATTTGGTGAAGAAAGAATCTAGGGTTTTGGAATGAACTGCTGCATTAGATGAAATGACTATAGTTAAACTCAAAAATAATAATACTAATTTATTTTTAGCGATCGCTTTATGAAAAATGCTCATTCTTTATGATGTAAAATTTAGCTAGATACCTAAATGTATTGACGTTGTTCAAGCAAAAAAAGTTTTACCCGTAGGAAAATTAATTTTTTGTAGGTTCAGAAAAATCATATTGCAAATATTAGGGCGTGTGATCAATTAAGGGGAAGAATGCTTTTGAGTGAGGAAGTGCGCGGGGGCTTCGCCCGCAAGCACAAGTCTCACTTGAGGATTTTATCGAGATACAAGGAGAAAAATGTTCTGAGTAGCTATGCAGGGCGTGGTTATTTTTCGACGAAGTAGGTCGATAAAAGGATGGAAGACCCCGCGTCGCCGTTATGCGAAGCGGTATCCTTTAGGACAGGCGCAAGGGAATGCTTCCATCACGAAAAAAGCTCTTTTCTTCTAATTGATCACACGCCCTATTGTCATTAATAAAAAAACCGCAGTTATATTAACTACGGTTGATTGCTTGAAATATTAACTTAGACAATTTAAACAATTGTTCTTCTAGAAAGAGAAGGTAGTTCTAAGAACACCAACTAAAGAATCTTCTTCTTCTTGTTCTCCACCATTAGGATTAACGATGTATACCAAACCAGGAGTAATAGAGATGTTGTCGTTAAACTGATATTTGTACAAACCTTCAATGTGTATGGGAATATCTTCACTTAGATAGTCAGAATTCCTAGAAGCCAAGTAAGGTTCTGCACCTACAAAAACAGCAGCCAAGTTCCCCTCTTTTCCTAAGTCAGGAAGAGATATACCAGCACCATAAGACCAGATTTCTGCTTCTCCATCACCAACCGCTTCTTGAGCGTCGGTAAACATACCAAAAGCATTAAAGGCAACGAAATCTAAAGGCTGTAATGCAACTTGAACGCCATAAGAGTTGGCAGACACTTTTGTACCATCTCCAAAGGGCTGTGTCGCATCAGCAGTACCAACACCCAAGTCAAAGATCTCGTTGCTACCTGCGCCAAGTTGACCCAACACATAAGTACCAGCAATTTGAAGCTTATCGTCAAATAGACTTAGAGCAACCTGACCTAAAGCAGAATATTCTTCATTGAATAAACCGCCGTCTTCGTCACTTACAGGACTAAAGGAATCACCACCAAAATAACCAGCACTAATGGTAACTGCATCTATGGGGTTAAAGTTGAAACCAACACCACCACCAGCAGCTAACCCAATTTTGTAAATTGGGCTTGATTCAGCAAAACTGGATAGGGCACCTGATGCACCAGTAAATGAGTCTAGATATGGACTCAAAGAAGGGGCAAAATCTACCCATAAAGGAAAGGCTGCGGGCAAGTATACGTCTATCTTGTCGCCAATAGGGAAGTAGTAAGCCAACCAGCCAATTTCTACGTTGTTGCCATTGTCAAAGTTGTAGGTCAAACCACCAGTTTCAATCGGAACACCAACTTCAGTAGAGTTTTCTCCTTCGCCAGTTTCTACAGTAGTTTGGAAGCCATATCCTGCATTCCCAGCATCAATACGAGTATACAAAGCATCTTCTCCGAAGAAACTAGATACAAATGCTAGACGTACTCTATCTTGAAAAACTATTTCGTTGAAGTCAGAGTTGTTGAATTCTCCACTAAGACCAAAAACCACTTCGCCTTCGAGTTTAGTGGTAGTAGAATATTGACTATCTTCTAGAACTGCTGTACGACTTTCTATTTCGTCTAGACGACTACCGACAGTAGCTAGTTCCGCTTCAAACTCTTGAGACAAACGATTGACTGTATCAATGTCTTCAGTGTTCACCGACTCTGAAGAAGCAATCAAACGCTCGATTTGATTCAAGCAAGAGTTCAAGCCAGCCGCAAACTCATAACGAGAAAGAGGCTGGTTACCACGATAAGTTTGGTTGGGAAAACCAGAAATGCAGCCATAACGATCTACTAAAGAACGTAATGCTTCGTAAGCCCAATCTGTAGGGGATACATCACGCAGTTGATTCACATTAGTTACCTGATTGCGAGATCTATTTTTACCCTCTTGACTGTAGGTATTAATCTGATTGAGTAGCTGACTGCTACTATCTGAACCTGAAACGGACTGAGCAGAAGCAGAGAAGCTCGAAACTAGCACAAATCCAGCTACTGTTGGAGCTACCAGCAGTAAATTGCGTATTAACTTTGACATTTTCCTCACACCTTAAATAGTTGTCGACTTAAATATTCAACAATCGTGTAAATAATTTCACACCTAAACAAAAATAGCAATGATATCTTGTTTTTTTTGTATAACAAAATACTTTTGTCTAATGTTCTCAGTACAAATAGTAGTTGTCAATACCTAAGTAAAAACTACTAAATTAATTTACACGATCGAACACAAATTTATTTTGTAACCCAGTTGACCAAAGTTCTTACAGGGAAACCTGTCGCACCTTTATTACTTACCCCGTTAGGAGAATCAGCCCATACTGGCCCTGCAACATCTAAATGCATCCAGGGAGTATCTTTGACAAATTGCTTGAGAAACAATGCAGCAGTAATCGAGCCGCCAGGACGAGGCCCAGTATTCTTCATATCGGCAATCTGCGACTTTAAACCTTCAAAGTACTTGTCTTCTATGGGCATTTGCCAGAATTTTTCTCCTGTCATTTCGGCTGAGTTTTTCATTTCGACCGCTAAAGCATCATCTGTACTCCACAACCCAGCAATATCATTGCCCAAAGCGACGATACAAGCACCTGTCAAAGTAGCAAGATCGACGATCGCATCTACTCCAAGAGTTTCGGCATAAACCAAAGCATCTGCCAGGGTTAATCTTCCTTCTGCATCGGTGTTATTCACTTCAATAGTTTTACCATTGGAAGCTTTTAAAATGTCTCCTGGGTGCATTGCTTTGCCACTGACCATATTTTCTGTAGCAGCACAGATAAAATGAACCTCTACATCTGGTTTCAATTGTGCGATCGCTTTAGCAGCCCCCAAAGTTGCCGCACCACCACCCATATCCATTTTCATGGTTTCGATCCCGCTACCACTAGGTTTGAGATTTAAGCCACCAGAATCAAAGGTAACACTTTTACCCACAATAGCTACTTTGCGTTTAGCTGTATCAGAAGGTTTATAGGTTAGGTGAATAAATTTGGGTGGAATATCAGAAGCTTGTCCTACTCCTAAATATGCCCCCATACCCTGTTCAAAGTTTTCACAGTCTGCTTGTTCCAAGATTTTGATCTCCAACCCATACACTTGAGCGAGCTGCTGTGCTGTTTGCGCCATGGTACCAGGGGTAATTACATTAGCAGGAGCATTGACCAATTCCCTTGCTAAAATTACACCAGATGCTATGGTTTCTCCATGAGCAATAGCTGCTTCTTGTCCCCCTAAACCAATCAAATCAACGGTTTCCAATTTTGGTTCTTTAGCTTCAGGTTCAGACTTAAAACGATTATCTTGATGAAGAGCTAGAATAACCGCTTCTGTCATCGCTTGTGCCACGGTTTCAGGGGATTGCGATCCCAAGGGCAAACTAATGCCTAGAGTTTTTTCTTTGGTGGCAAGACGAGCAATTGCTGCTGCTGCATTGCGCCAACTATCTAATTTCAAATCTTCAGCTTTACCCAAACCAATTAGAGCTACTTTACGTACTGAATTACCACCTCCAACACGACCAACAGCACTACTGCCAGATTTACCCTCAAATTCCTCGTCGGCGATCAATTCAGAGATTGTACCTGCTAACTGCTCGTCTAATTTAGCCAAGCCTTCCGATAGTTTGGTTTCGCCTTCTAAAATACCAACAGCAAGTAAACCACCAGTCCAGTCTAGTAATTTTGTAGGGGTTGCTTTAATTTGCATGCCTGTTCTAATTTATCCTTATGTGTGAAGTAACCATACTTCAGTTTATCTAAATGCGCGATCGAGTCTACAAAGGAGTAATGTTTATTAGATAACAAAATAAAGTATTTCCACTGTTGCTTCTTTGTGTTGACCAAGATTAAAATTTACTGAGCAGCAATTTAAAGCTCACCAACAAGTAATGATGTTTAAATACTGGGCTATTTTTAAAAAATTATGAACCATCCTTCATCTCATAATTCTTTAGGGTCAATACCCAGTGCTAGAAAACCATTAGGAGAGCTTTTAAGCGAAGCAGGTTTAATCTCCGCTCAACAAATTGAAATAGCTTTACGAGACCAAATAATTAACAATCCTGGCACAAAAATTGGGAAAATTTTTGCATCTCGTGGTTGGATAAAACAAAAAACAGCTGACTTTTTTGTTGAAGAATGGCATCAGTTGGTAGAGCAGAATCAAAAATATCCTTTGGTATATTATTTTCGCGCAGCAGCTTTACTAAATGAAAGAGAAATTCAATACATATTAGAAGAGCGCAACAATAGTGAAAAGAAAATCAGATTTCATCATCTAGCAGTACAAAAAGGTCTGATCAAAAAAGAGACTGCCGATTTTTTCGTCAAAAACTTACTAGCTCCTAACAAAAATAAAACTTCCGATCCAACTTCTTTTGCCACTCCCTATGAACTATTAAAAAATTATATTCGTGGAGAAACTAACTTTCAAAGATCTGAATTACGTAAGATAAAACTTAATAACGTTACTTTAAAAGGGGTTAATCTAAGTAATTCTAATTTGACCGAAGCAGAATTAAATCAGGCGAATTTGAGTAATTCTTCTTTAAAACAGGCTAACTTGAGCAAGGCTAATCTAGAAAAAGCAATTTTAAAAGATGTTGATTTTGAATTGGCCTGTATGAATCACATCAACCTTACCGATGCTCACTTAGAAGGATCTAATTTCACCAACGCTAATTTGACTGAAGCAGATCTAAGGGACGGTTATTTTGTTAATGCGTGTTTTTTTGGCGCAAATCTAAGCTATGTGAAACTTCAAGGTGCCAACTTTGAAGGGGCTTCTTATAATTCTGAAACTTCGTTCGACCCAGAATTAGATCCAGACAAAATGGGTATGAGATTAATTATTTAGCTACTAGCCGTAAAAGGCGTATCTAAATCTGGTCTTAAAGCTTGTGCATTACGTAAATAACGATGCACCATCTTAGATTGAGATAAGGGAGTATTGATCTGAATCAAAATTCTAATACAGCGTTCTAAACTACCTTGGACGTGCATTTGTTGTAAATCAATCAGAGGAACATAATTCCAGCCAGGACGCTTTCTAGCAGCAGCAGCGGGAAATATAGCATTTAGATCAGCAGTGGTAGTAAAAAAGACGCAAACTATATCACTGGCATCAAATTGATTATGGGCTTCAATTTCTTCCAATAGTTGGTTAACGGCATCTGTCATTGCAGCCACAGTATTTTCACTTACAGTTGTTGCACCACGAATGCCTCGTACTTTCCACTCCACTGTTTTCCTCTCCCCTAATCATTTTTGTTATTATCTGGCACCACATCATTATCATTGAACAATTAATAATTAACAATTATTCAATCGGGACAATATCCCCTATGGTCGATAAAGCCAAAGAGGTAGTCCACTAGTTGTCAAATCGAACTGTAGTTCATCGATCGCCATGGCAATGCCAGTTTTGGTTTGACTCCTACCAGGAATAAAGCGATTTATAAACGGTTTTGGCTCTTCAATATTGAAACATTCCGTTTTATCGGGGTCTAATCCTGCTAATTCGGCTGCCCAGCGACGAGCATCTTCTTCTGTTCCCAAGCGGTCTACTAAACCTAGCTCTAGGGCTTGTTCTCCCGTAAATACTCGACCATCAGCAAAGGATCTGACTACATCTTCTTCCAAACCCCGTCCCTTTGCCACAGTGCCTACAAATTGACCATAGCTGACATCAATTAGCTGCTGTAGGATATCTTCTTCTTCTTTGGTTGTTTGGCGGTCAAATGCCAAAATATCTTTATAGGGACCAGACTTAATTACCTTAAAAGATACACCCACTTTATCTAGCAGGCGTTCTAAATTGTTACCCCGTAAAATAACCCCGATACTACCTGTAATCGTGCCTGGATTAGAAACAATGTGTTTTGCCCCTACGCCAATATATACTCCCCCTGAAGCAGATATATTACCGAAACTAGCAACTACTTTCACGTCTTTATCTGACTGTAACCGTTGCAAAGCAGTAAAAATTTCATGAGAATCTGCTACTGTGCCACCAGGAGAATCAATCCGCAGCAGCAAAGCAGGAAATTTTTTTTCTTCGATAGTTTTGAAAGCCTTTAGTACTTGCTTTCGAGTTTCTGAAGCGATCGCACCAGTAATTTCGATTCGCGCAATTTGTTTTTTGTTTTTGTTAAACGGCCAGATCATTAAAAAAGTATCAAATATATTTACGAGTTAACAAGGGCAATCAATCATAAAATTGTCCATTGCTTACCCCATGTTGAATTTTAACCGATCTCGATCTGATTCAAAATATCCTGATATCTCTTGATATTCAAACCAGGTTTTCTGCAAATAAGGCTGATATAATAAGAAGTTCCGCGGTAAAGACCTAGACCAATACATTCCAATCTAATCAATATAGGAGAACTTAAGCAAAAATGGCAAAGCGCGTATCCGTAGTTTTAAATCAAAGTGTGAGCAAACTGGGTAATAATGGCGATCTAGTAGATGTCGCTCCTGGTTACGCTCGTAACTATCTTATTCCTCAAGGTTTGGCTAGTTTGGCAACTAGAGGAATCATCAAGCAAGTAGAATTAAGAAGAGAAAAAGAAAGACAGCAAAAATTAGCCGAGAAACAAGCAGCAGAAAACAAAAAAGTTGCTTTCAAAACTATTGGTAAATTGAGTATCCGCAAACAGGTAGGGGAAGAAAACGCTATTTTTGGTACTGTTACTACTCAAGAAATTGCCGACGTAATCAAAGAACAAGCGGGTATTGAAGTGGATCGTCGTGGAATCGAAGTTCCCGATGTCAGCACTACTGGCGACTACCAAGCAACAGTAAAATTACACCCTGAAGTAATAGCAACTGTTGACTTTCAAGTTATACCACTTTAAAAGGAACGAGGAAAAAGGAACGAGGAAAATACTTACTAGCAATTTAGTAAGACAAATACAGCAAAACACAGGAAAAAATAAAAGTCAGAACAGTTTTTTGTTCTTAGCTCCTTACTCCTCGCTCCTCGCTCCTTCTTCCTTATTTACTGTCCACCAAGCTAGACCATAATCTTGGACTGGCTCGTTGATTTGATGGCGATAGTAAACGCGAATTTTATAACGTCCTGTAGAGGGAATAGGACAAAAAATATGTTCTGTACTATCTTCAGGAGTAGACGAAGAGCAGATATTTCTCATATTGCTTGATTCTCCTACAGGTATTATATAAATATCCAAATTATTTAATCCGCGATCGCGAAAAGTTTCCCCTTCATCAAACTCTTGATTGCCATTAAAATCATTCAAAGTAACCAGGCGATCCCAAGTCAAAGTAATCGCAGCATAACTTCCTGCTTTTAAAGGCTGTTCTAAAATATATTCCTGGTAATTGTTTGCGGATACTTGATTGTAATCCCAACCCACTGGTGCAATCGATTTGTCTTGATTGGCTTGTCCTGCACTAAACTGCTGATATGCTCGCCAAACATTGAGATGACCAGTACCCATCTGCATATCTAAAGAAACGCGAGGATTTTGATAAGCATCCGAATCAAACCAATTATGATTTTTTTCGCCAAATATAGTACGCTCCATATTTAGCAACAAACCGTCTCCAGAATCGGCTATTTTATCACTAGAGTTGAGCAGCACTGCTTTCATCACTTCATGGCGGCGAGAGTCCAAACTCCAGTTTTTGTCTTTTTCATGGCTGCGCTTATTTCGATCTTGATGTAAAACACGATCGCCATATTCTTGCAGTAATGCAACCGTACCTGTAATGTGGGGAGCAGCAAAGCTAGTACCGCTAACCTTTTCAATTTTTCCTTTTTGATTGTAAACAGAAATTTGCCCTCCAGGAGCAAGAAGGCTGACTGCTCTTCTGATCCCAAAATTAATCTCTTTTTTGATGAAGCTGCGCCCAATCCCTACAGGCAAGTCGCTCAAATTAGCAAAATCTACTTTGTCAAAAATACCTTTTCTTTTAGTCGTATATGCTGTGGTGATTCCATTAAAATTATCAGTAGGGATAGGAATTCCACCCTTTCCTTGATTTCCTGCGATCGCATAAAGAACATTATGTTCTCTTGCAGACCAATCAATACAGGAGGTTAGCAAAGCCTTACCATCTAAACGAGCATCATCCCTTTCATCTCGCTCTAAAGATTCACCAAAGCTAAAATTTATCGCTCGCACGTCTCCACCGTTTTGTTGGGCAATATGCTGGCTCGCCAGACATTCTTGAACTTGTCCTCCTTCATTTAAAGAACCTACCGCTGAAGCGTATAGTTTTGCTTGAGGAGCAATACCTTGAAGGGTTTTATCTTGAGCAATCATCACTTCTGCAACCATACTGGCATGGTCATCTACATTTTTGTCTGGAATAGGTGGATTATTGCGATAAAAAACTGCTGTAGGGGAAATAATTTGTAAACTGCTAGCGGCTTTATCTTTACCTTGTTTTACAGGACGACCTACTTCCACCTGACCAATGCCAATTTTACGACCCAATAAATTATATGGTTGTAAATGGAGGCGACGAGCATTGACTCCTTTTTCGCCAATAGAATCATTTAATGCCAAAGCAGGAGAAACCAGTCCAAAGATAATTCCAATATAAACAAAGCACTTTAGTTTTTTCTTCATAGATTTTACTTATCGGTTTTCATCACTTTGCGTAGTAATTACCGTACTTATTTTGATAAAGACTTGCCGAAATGGTGTATAGTAGGCTAAAAGTATGTCAGGTTAATCTGCACTCCTTCAGGCTAAAACCGCAAAAGTAAAGCCAAACAGAAAGCCAGACCCTAATAAACTATTTAACCAACGTAATTATAGTAGGCAAATTTGAGCGTATGACAAAGCAAGTTGCGCATCCAATGATGAAATTGCAGCGCAAGGTATCTTCCTTGGTAGAATCTAAAATAATCGCACCGAGCGATCGTATAGGTAAGATTGCCCTCTTATTGGGTAATGACTGGTCGTATTGGAAAAATGAATTGCTAGACTTCGATTTCACTTCTCAAGACCAAATTCAAGAATTATTAGCAGTAGAAGATTGGGACGAAGACTAACTAAATCGTGGTACCCACATCAGTGAAGATAAGTTGATTTATTCACTGGTGAACATAAAATAAATGAAATATGGAAATATAAACGATGAAGGATAAGTAATTATCTACCTTTATTTTTTCATAGACTACGATTTAAAGGCAATTAGCCAGAGCCTCCAACATTTCGTTTGCTGTTTGATAGCGATCCCTTGGCTCTGGTTGACAGGCTATACTAAGGACTTTGCCCAAGTTAGTTGGTAAGTTGGGTATGCTTTCGATATTAAACTCGAATTTATTACTTTGATAACGATAATATTGCATTGGTGCTTGTCCTGTTAGAAGGAAAATAATTGTTGTGCCAATACCGTATATATCCGATTGAGGGCAAGGTTTTCCACGATATTGTTCTGGCGCGCTGTAACCTTCAACTCCAATACGAGTTTCTAAGGCTGTACCCAACTCTTTAACTGCACCAAAATCTAATAGCATTAAGCGACTATCTAAGTTGCGTAACATCAAGTTGGCTGGTTTAATATCTCGATGTACCAAAGGCGGATCTAAGTTATGCAGATATTCTACGACATCACATATCTGAATCATCCAGCGAATTGTTCTCTCTGGATCTGTTGCTCCTCGTTGATTGACAAACTGCTCCAAATTATGACCGTGAATTAATTCCATCACAATATATTTGTGGTTGTTCTCCACAAAAAAATCATAGTATTGGGGGATGCTCGGATGTTTGAGGGACTTTAAAATACGAGCTTCTCTTTCAAAAAGTTCCCTAGCTTTGGGAATGCGCGCCATATCTGCGTTCATTTCTTTAAGAACCAATAACATAGGTGCATTTTGAACAGTGCGGTTGCGATCCCAAGCTAAATAGGTAGTTCCCATACCACCTCTACCGAGGGTTCGCAAAATCTGATATGAACCAACAAAATTTTCTTCTTTAACTATTGGCTGACCACAGTGACGACAGAATATACTTCCATCTGGATTATCTCTATGATCGCAAGCATCAGCAGTTTCTAAAATGTTTGTCTGTTCTAACTCTATTTTATTTTTTGCCAAATGAGACTCTAGTTCAAATTTAAATACAGGCCCATTTTCTGCGAGTCTAATTAGATCGTCATGATTTACGGTAGACTCGGTGACAAATTCATTATTAAGCAGAGTGCCATTTGTACCTCGGCTAATCAGCTGCCACTTTTCTTGTTGAGGATCGATTAAGGTTAATTCCAAATGCTGGCGAGAAACTTGAAAATAACCATGAGGAACAATATCGTTGTTTTGAGCGCGACCTATACGAATCGATGAATTAGCGGAGTATTCCCGCTGTTGTAAGGGATGATTTGTCTGGGGTTCTAAAAGCGTAAATATGACCATATTGGACAATTATCATTAAATAGGCAAAATAATATATGGTCTTTAGAAATCAGGCTTTAACTTGACTCTAACTAGTACCGCAGTAATATTATCGTGACCGTTATATTCGTTAGCAAAATTTACTAGATTAAATAGACCTTCTTGAAGATTGCTATTAGAAGCAATTAAAGGATTGAGACATTCTTGCCAATTTTCTTCTAGGAAATCATTATCAGAAAGACCATCTGAACAAAGTAAAAGTAAACAATCTTCTGTTATTTCCATAAATTGAATATCAGGTCGAACATAGTTATTTTCTCTTGGTCCTAATGCTTGAGTCAACTGATAAGCATCTGGTCTACCATAAGCAATATCTGGTTCTACGCCGCGATTGATTTCTCTTTGACCAACTTCGTGGTCTAGAGTCAATTGTTCTAACCCTTGCCTGCGGGTCACGCGATAAATACGACTATCTCCAACATGGGCGATCGCTAATTGGGTATCCTGAAGTAGTGCCATTACCAAAGTTGTCCCCATTCTGCCGCTGCCAGAGCGGGAGTTCTCTATATTTGTTTGATATAAAGCATCGTTAGCCAAGAGGATTCCTTTTTCAATGGTTTTGTGGTCTGGAAAATCTTGTTGCAATAAAGAGTAAAAATATTTTTGCAGGTTTTCCACTGCCATTGCACTGGCAACTTCTCCTGCCGCGTGACCTCCCATACCGTCACAAACTATATACAGACCGTCAACACTCAAATTATTGTCTGTGTTATTTTCCTTTTTTTCGATAATGGTTCTAACACCAAAAAAGTCTTCATTATGATCCCGTTGAGAACCAATATTTGTACAGCTAGCATCAACAACGCTACGCAGTTGCATAGGAATCATTGCGGTTGCTTGTTCTTCAAATTCACTGCTGTACATCATCTCTTCTTCGCCTTCGTCAAAGAAATTTTGTTGCTCATCAGATCTGAGATCTTTATCGGGTTCGATATTGGGTTGGGATTGAGGAATATTCACGCTAGGATAATTTGAGTGTATGTCAAAGGATTCAATTTCGTCTTCACCAAGACCAAGATTGTGAAGTTCTAATCTTAACTGTTCTATCTCAATAATTTCTCCTGAGATTACTCTGTCAAGTAATTGATTGAGATTATCCAGATTGTCTAAATTAGACTTAGTAAAGCACAACTGCCAAGTAGCCGCTAAATCTTTGAGAGTTGGAGGATTATCTATTTTATCCATGTATAGCTGTTGAAAACAAAATGCTTCGTCTTCGTCTATACGCAGATTTTCATTTACCAGCAGACTTTGGGCGCAGCTAATTTGATGTAAAGGCTGCCAAAGTTTAGCCATTTCATCTAAAAACCAAATAATCTGTAGTAACGGTAGTTTTCGTTGTGACCACAGCTCAGTCATCAGCTGCCATTGTGAACGGTCGGGCAATAAAACGACCCCTTGATCTCTTTGTTGCCAAGCATCATAAATTTTAGGAATGGTAGGAGTATATTTTTCTAAAATCAAGTAGGGCAATGCATGGGTTGGAATTCCCACGAGATTCCAATATTGAGTTACTGATAAATATGAATTATCCAAATCTTGACTTAATTCGGCAAACAGATCCATTTGCTGTTTTTGTAGAGTTGCTAGATGAGATTTTTGTAGAGGATATTTATCAATTACTTTTCCTTGCACAAAGGACTTATTTGATTTGAGCGGATCGCTATGGTAGCCAAAAGCACTTTTGCTATCTTCAATTGAATATCGATTGGAACTGTTTTGACTATTGGTCTGAATTTTGAGAATTGGTGTTATTTTCTGTTTATCTTCAATGAAAAAATCTGATAGATTGTCAATTTCCAGTTTTTTTGGGTCATCAACAAGATGATTGGTTCGATCTGCTTTTAATATTTCATGCTCTTCTAGACTATGTTTTTGAGAGATAACTGCCCAAAGAATTGTATAATTTACGGCACCACAAAAGTTACATTTTTTTGCCTCAATAGGGATACTCGCTTGACATTCACAACATACCTTATGTGTCAAAGAGGTTCCGCAACTTTGGCAATATTTATGATCTTTTGGATTTTCAGATTCACACTGAGGACAAGTAAGCATACTGCATTTTCCTTGAAATATAATTTTTGCCTATATTGATTCAGATATCGTTTAATTTTAGTTATTAAGTATATTAGTATTTTTATAAATTTGGGGTCAGAGCGGAGGGCGGTTTTACTGACATAAAGCGACTCTTATCGGAGCAAGCGACCTGAGATTTTCTCAAGTCTCCTAAAAGAATTTTTTAGGATATATGATATGAGGCTGTGCGGGTAAATTGCAGCTTAAGCCTGACTCGCCTTAAAACAAAAGATTCCCACAAAAGACTCTTTCGATTCGTCTCCATATACTATTTCTTGAGGAATATACCCTCGGATCGGGTTGCGATCGCAACCTAATTTTGAACATACATCAATTGGTTTGATTAATACAACCATTTGTAGATTCAAAAAACAGTATAATCATATCTGCAATCTTAGCTCATCGTCCTATTTTGGCAATCTCTTTTTAAGCGCAGTTAATTTGAGATCTAGAAAGAGAACTGTGCAACAAGAGAGAACTTGCTTGAGAATTTTATAGTTTTATCCAGGACAATAGTCTGCTAAATAGCCCGATCGCACAGAAGCTAAAAGCAGATATTGAAAAAGAAAAATTGGTATTTTTGGTAAGTTATGAACCCGAACCCGCTTATTGACGACTTTGAATGTTTTGGGTTCAAAATCGGGAATTTTACTCAATTTATTTTTAATTCATTTTGCGCCAAATTTACTACTAACCTTATTAATTATCCAGGTAACTAATGCTCCCAAAAATATAATTCCGATCGCAGGGTTAAAAACGGGTATCCACAGTCGATACCATAAATCGAAACCCAAGGGAATATTGAGATAGCGACCAATTACAGCGATCGCAAACCAAAAAAAGCCCAAAAATACTAAAAATACATCAGCAATTAAGAGGCGATTTAACCAAGTAACAATTTGTTCTTTCATAATTCCTATCATCACTTTAATTGACTGTTACTGCCTCTGGTGTCAGGCACTCTTTCCAAGTAGCTAAATCAGAAAAAGAGCGATCGCGATATTGACCGTATCTTTCTCTTTTATTTTTCACCCTAGTAGGTAGTGGGGGAATAATCCCAAAGTTGGGAGGCATGGGCTGAAAATGTTTAGGAGAAGCAGAGCTAATAAATTCAAATAATGCGCCCATCATCGTAGTTTCAGGCATAGATATAGGCTTTTGTCCTAATGCTAAACGAGCGGCATTTGTTCCTGCAAGCCAGCCCCCTGCTGCTGCTGCGGTGTAGCCTTCTGTTCCCACCAATTGCCCCGCTGCGAGGATATTACCATTGCGTTTAAATTGCAGTGTAGAATCTAGCAACTGAGGAGAATTAATAAATGTATTGCGATGCATTACCCCCATACGCACAAACTCCGCATTTTCCAAGCCAGGAATCATCCGAAAAACCCGTTTTTGTTCTCCCCAACGTAAGTTTGTTTGAAACCCAACCATATTCCAAAGCTGTCCTGCTTTATCTTCTTGACGCAACTGTACCACTGCATAAGGACGCTTACCTTTGTTCTCTGGCGCACGGAAGTCCCCCAAACGAGAATCAAACAAGCCAACAGGTTTTAAAGGGCCATAGCGCATAGTATCTTCCCCTCGTTGAGCTTGTTCTTCAATGGGTAGGCAACCTTCAAAGAATTTAGCTGTTTCTCGTTCAAAATCTTTTAATTGAGCCTGTTCGGCAGTACAAAGTGCTTGATAAAATGCTAAGTACTGTTCTTTATTCATCGGGCAGTTAAGATACGCAGCGTCACCCTTGTCGTAGCGAGACGCTAGAAAAGCAACATCACAATCTATTGACTCTCCAACCACAATGGGACTAGCTGCATCAAAAAAGCTCATGTACTCCATTCCCGTAAACTTTTGTAAGTCGGTGGTTAGTTCGGGGCTGGTCAAAGGACCTGTGGTTAATACCACAATTGCATCTTGAGGAATTTGAGTAACTTCTTCCCGCTTGAATTCAACTAAAGGATGATTGGCTAAAAGGCTAGTTAATTCGCTACTGAACACAGCTCTATCGACTGCTAAAGCTCCCCCCTCAGGAACAGCATGCTTGTCTGCTGTGGCAATTATTCTAGAACCTAAACGACGTAATTCTTCATGAAGTAAACCCGCAGCGCGATCGCTATTTTTGGCACCAAAAGAATTACTACAGACTAATTCTGCCAATTCCTGGGAATGGTGTGCGGGAGATTTCTTGACAGGGCGCATTTCATAAAAGGTTACAGGCACGCCTGCTTGTACCACTTGCCATGCTGCTTCTGTACCTGCCAAACCACCGCCAATTACGGTTACTCTGTTATTTGTCATTTATTAGTTGCTAATTATTAGTTACCAGATACTAATTTTACAAGTAAGTTCTTGGCAAAATAAAATTAGAGCTAAATTTATTTCGTTTGTATTCTAAATTTTAATCAATAATCATCTAAAAAATAACTAAACGTTACTATATCTGTATTTGCACTGATGACGAAAATACTTAGAAGGTTTAGTGTAGAGGCGCGTTAAGATTTTTGCTAATAACAATGACCTAGAGAAATGATAGGACTGTAATTTTAGCAATATCAGTGAAGTCGTAATATCATATCGTGTATTAGCAGCCACTAGTACACGATTTTTTTCTGCCCATGGAACAAATATCAAAAAAAGCTGTTGATTATACAGACATAGAAAATACGCTTTGATATTTTATAAACCCATCACTTTGGCGACTTTTTCCAAATCTAAGGGAATACCTTGTTTTAATTCGTTGAGACTGTGGTCCACAGCACTGGTAGGATCTTTTAAACCATTACCAGTCAATACGCATACTACAGTAGCATTATCAGGTACTCTGTCTCTTACTTTTAGTAAGCCAGCAACGGAAGCTGCACTAGCAGGTTCACAAAATACTCCTTCTTCTGATGCCAACAGACGATAAGCGTTTAATATTTCGGCATCGGTTACGGGATTGAATTCTCCTCCGCTAGATTCTTTTACTGCTACTGCCTTTTGCCAATTAGCAGGATTACCAATTCTAATTGCTGTTGCTAGGGTTTCTGGGTTCGCCACACGCTCTCCTGAAACTAAAGGAGCAGATCCCGCAGCCTGAAATCCCATCATTTTGGGCAGATGAGAAGACTTACCAGCAGCGCGATACTCGCAAAAACCCATCCAATATGCACTAATATTACCTGCGTTTCCCACGGGAATACACAACCAATCAGGTGCATTACCCAAGACATCAACTACCTCAAACGCCGCCGTTTTTTGACCTTGTAAACGGTAGGGATTGACTGAATTAACCAGAGTAACTGGATAGCTTTCTGATAAACCACGCACTATACTGAGCGCGTCATCGAAGTTACCATCAAAAGCGATCACTTCTGAACAATTAAGCAAAGCATGAGAATGTTAGCCCAAAGCGACATCGCCGTCTGGAATTACCACAAAAGCTTTTAATCCAGCACGACGAGCATAGGCAGCAGCAGCAGCGGAAGTATTGCCCGTACTAGCACAAATGACTGCTTTTGCTCCGTCTTCTTTGGCTTTAGAAATAGCCATGGTCATGCCGCGATCTTTAAAACTACCCGTTGGATTTAGACCATCATATTTAACATAAACTTTCACTCCACGACCAATCTTATTGGCGATCGCATTAGCTGGAATTAGAGGGGTATTACCTTCTAGCAAAGTAACCACGGGGGTAGCTTCACTTACAGGTAGATAAGGGCGGTAGGTTTCGATCAAACCCTGCCAGTTATTAGCAGCTTTGGCAATGGTTGGATAAGATAATTTGGTCAAGGGAGTACTAAGTGTCACGGGGCTGTTTCGGTTAATGTTTGGTTTAAGCTGCTAGCTTTTATTTCCCAACTTTTGGAAGCCGCTAACAACCTAATTTAATCATTATTGATATGCAACAGGTGCAAATCAACAGTTTGAAATCTATTTAGCATAGTCAATTATACTTTAGATTCAAACTGCTTAAGATTAGGTTTTTTACTGTTCGATAATTACTCCAGATCTCACTTGAGGTTTTGTTCTAGGAGCAGATTTGGATTTATTGTAGTTGCCACCTTTGCGAGATGAGCGACCCTGACCTCTTCTGCCTTTAACCACTGGTTTGGTATAGCTATCTTGAGGAACATCCCATTCCCCCTTCATCCAGTTAGGACAATCGCGGTCGTATACCATCTGTAATGCCGCTGCTGCGATCGCTTGAGCGTCATATTCGTCGCTCAATTCTCTCACCAAGGGTAAGAATGATGCCATTCTTTCCCCCGCTAAGGTTTCTTTAATTTTAGTTTGTAGTTTGGCAATACGTTTAGCTTCTACCTGGTTTCTATTTGGTATGGTCGCAATGTCTATTTTGCTACGCAAACGGCGTTCAATCTGTTTTAGGGGGCGACGATCTCCAGAGTGGACAAGTGCTATGGCTGGTCCTGTTTTACCAGCACGACCTGTACGACCAATTCGATGAATATAAGTCTCAGTGTTATCAGGTAAATCGTAATTGATTACGTGGGTGAGGTTTTGCACGTCCAATCCTCTTGCAGCAATATCTGTAGCTACAACCATTTTGACTTTGCCATCACGGAAACGTTTAACCAGTCTTTCCCGCTGCATTTGGCTCAAGTTGCCATGATATTCATCAACACTGTGACCTGCTTCTTGCAACTTACTAGTCAATTCGCTAGCAGTACGTTTGGTACGAACAAAAATAATTGCCGAATCTGGCTCTTCAATTTCTAAAATTGGTTGGAGTGCTTTAGTTTTCTGCCAGCCACGAGGAATCATGTAAACATGCTGATCGATTCTGTCTGGTGCAGCTTCTTTCTGCTTGACTGTAATGTAAATAGGAGAATTCAAAAAGTTCTTGATCAGCTCTTTGATTTCTCTAGGCATTGTTGCCGACAAACAAGCAGTTTGTCTTTCCTGGGGAGTTTTTCTTAAAATGCGCTTAATATCGTCGATGAAACCCATACTAAGCATTTCATCCGCTTCGTCTAGGATTGCTAGTTTTAGACTATCTAGTTTTAATTCACCTCTTTCTAACAAATCTATAACTCGTCCAGGAGTTCCTACAACAATTTGTACCCCGCGACGAAGACGGCTGATTTGTCTTTCTATAGATTGACCGCCATAAACTGTTAAAGAATAGACTCTTTTTTCTTTAGATGAAAAGTCATTGATTGCTTCTCCCACCTGTTGAGCTAGTTCTCTTGTAGGAGTCAAAATCAAAGTTTGAACGGCTCTGTCGTCAGCATCAACAATTTCTAATGCAGGTAAAGCGAATGCTGCTGTTTTACCCGTACCTGTTTGAGATTGACCAACAATATCCTTACCTTCTAATAAAGCAGGTATAGCGTCTTGCTGAATTTGTGTTGGTGCATCAAAACCAAGCTTTTCCAATTGATTTAAAGTAGCTTCTGATATTCCTAAGTCTTTGAAATTAGTTGTCATATGTTTTAGTTGCTATGTTTTGTCCTAAAAAACTGTTTGTGTACCTGTTTGACTGCTGTAGATATTAGGTTAGGTACTGTAAAACCCATAATATTCTTGCTCTTGCCAAAATTTAGATTAAACCGTCGAATAAGCCGCTACTTTAGCAACTTCTCCATATAAGTCATAGACATCATCATCTGTAAT
>CAKZYI010000461.1 GCA_937884735.1 uncultured Pleurocapsa sp. | reverse complement strand
ATCTTCTGTAAAATTAGATGTTCTTAATGCTGTAACTCTAGAACTACCTAAAATAATACAATTATAGTTAGCTCGATCCTTAGTTCTTAAAAATAGATTGGTTTTGGTGATTCTTTCATTAAAAGTAAAATTTTTGCCAGTGAGAATATTACCATGACGATACCACAATGGGTCTATCGCCCAATTTATAGCAGCTACAGAGCCTAATAATATGGATGTAACTAATCCATAGAGCTTAAAACTAAATTTAGAATTTTTGTTTTTTTGACCAGTTATGGGAACGGACATTGCTGGAGTTTTGTGCTTACCTAGTTTGAAAAAATCGGCGGCTAAACTTTTAAAATTCATGTTTATGTTGTCAATATAAGTATATATTTTAAAAATTAGAATTGGAAATATAAGAACTCACTTACTCTTGAAAAGCAAAGTAAAGAAAGAGATGTCAATCCTGCAATAATAATTGTCCAGATTTTGTTTGGTCTCCACATCAAGGAACGCCAAAATTTTTGCTCCCAGGGAAATTGATACTGTTCAATAGGTTCAGTTAAGGTTGGATTATACTTACCCATCCATTGTTGAGTATTAGGAGTAAACCAAGCAATTAGCAGAAGTATAGCAATTCCAAAAGTGGCATATTTTTGGCTGATACCTACATTTACGGTAAAACCTAGAAAATTTATGCCTAGGTTCCTCAAAAAACCTAAGTAAGGCTCCAAAAATACAGGTAACTGTATGCCATTAAAACCAAACATAGACTGAAGCATGGAAGTTGCAGTAGCAAAATTATTGGCGCGGAAAAATACCCAAGAAATTACTACAGCGATGAATGTAGTTAACCATCCAATAGTACGTAGTAACCAGCTATCATCTTTCAAATTGTGTCCTAAGCTTTTGCGAACAGAGCGGTATAAATGATTGATAACTAGATAAGTTCCATGCAAGCCACCCCAAAAAATAAAAGTCCATCCTGCACCATGCCACAATCCCCCCAGCAACATAGTAATTACTAGGTTTGAATAGCGTCTTAATTGACCTTTTCTACTTCCGCCCAGAGGTATATATAAATAGTCTCTTAAAAAATGAGAAAGAGTTATGTGCCACCTGCGCCAAAAATCTATAATGCTAATCGCCTTGTATGGTGAGTTGAAATTTAATGGTAACTTGATGCCAAACATGTACGCTGCACCGACTGCCATGTCAGAGTAGCCTGAGAAATCAAAATACAGCTGTAGGCTATAGCCCAAAGCTCCTACCCAAGATTCAGAAAAAGTTAAATCAATTCCTTGGGAAGCCGCAGCAAATGCCAAATTAGAGTATTCGGCAATGCGATCAGCAAATATCACTTTTTTAAATAAACCAGCTACAAAAACAGTTAAACCTATAGCCAAAGTTTGCTGACTAAATTTATATATAGATGCTTTTTCAAACTGAGGTAAAACTTCTTTGTGATGGACAATTGGTCCTGCAATTAACTGTGGAAAAAAGCAAACAAAAAGCATATACTTCAAGATATTGTATTCTCTTGTTTGTCCTTTATAAGCATCAACTAAATAAGCTATTTGTTGAAAAGTAAAAAAGGATATAGCCAAAGGAATTACAACAGAGGGCAAGTTGAAGTTAGTATCAATAACTTGATTAATATTTCTAACTAAAAAGTTTGCATATTTGAAATAGCAGATAAGTGCTAAGTTAAATAAAATACCTGAAAAAACAATTGCTTTTTTAATTATTACCTTATCTATCACATTGCCTAATAAATGCCCTAGGCTATAGTTAACTAAAATAGATAAAATAATCAAAGGCAAATTGAGTGGTTTCCACCAGCCATAAAAAAACAAAGAAGCCAATACTAACCACATTAAAGGCAGCTGCTGTTTAACTTGTTCAGTTTTTCTTCCAATAAAGAAAAATACAATTAAGGTGATAGGAAGGAAAAGAAAAATAAACTCAAAAGAATTAAAAAGCATGATTTTATTTTAGGATTGCATATATTTGATTACCATCTAAACTTTCTTGTTATATTGACTAAACTAACAGTTTAAGAGCCAAATATTGATAGTATATTTTGAATATCATTTATTGATTTATTACAATGAACAAGTATTGTTATAAAATATAGATTATTTTTTAAATTATCATATATGTTTATTAAATAGTGTGTGATCTAATAGAAGAATCGACAATATACGCTAGTTTAAGGCTCAATTTTAAACACTATGGTAATTAAGGTACCTTGCGACGTAACCAAAAAACTATTAACCATAAGCAAATCAATCTTAAAGAATCTGAAATTAGTGTTGCCCAAGCTGCTCCTTTCCAAGAAAACTGAGGAATTAACCATATATTCAACGAAATATTAACTACTGCAGCAGCCAATTGCACCATACTTCGAGCTTTTTGATGTCCTGAACCTGTTAATGTATCTGCTGCTAGATATTGAAATGCGGCGATCGCAGGTAGAGGAGATAGCCATAATAATGCTCCAATTGCCTCTCGATACTCTTCTCCTAAAATTACAGGAATGAATGGAGCGAGAAGCCAATAACCAAGAAAGCTACCCACAGCATAGAGCGTCAATACGGGTAGCAAACGCTTGGCAAAGTCTAAGCTACCTTTAATGCCAGACGCTCCATGCTGAAAAAATCTTTTGTAACTCGCTCCAAATAAAGCTAATAAAGGAACATTTCCCACGTCTATGAAGCGATATGCAGAACCGTATATTCCAGCAGAGGCAACATTGGACAATTTGCCTAACATAGACTTATCTAAACCAGCATTTATATTATTAGCTGAGGCACTAATCGAAAAATATATACCTTGACCAATATTAGACTTTAGCTCAGAAAATATAGGTCGTGGAGGGGCAACCATCTTATTAACTACCAAAATTGCTATTGTTGCAGTAATTATCGAGCTAGTAAGATACAAATAACTCCACACTGCAATATTAGGTTGAGCAAAAAACGTAGACAGAGATAGTGCTGCCAACAATTTACCGCAAGTGCTTAGTATTCCCAACTGTGCTGTTTTCTTAACCATGCTGGCTGCAACTAAAGCTTTGTAGCTTATGTCTAAAAGTCCTAGACAAATCAAGTCAGCTAGCAAAATTAATAACGTAGTTATCCACTGAATATCTTGAGGAAAAATAAGAGGTGATAACAACAATAGAATAATGGTCAGAAAAGCTCCATTAGAAGTTAACAATACTAGGGTGTTACCCCAGTAAGTACTAAAAGATGCTCTATTGGTAGCAACATTTTTGACTAATACATGTTCGCTTCCTAAAGCCAGAAAAGGAAAAATAATTGATGCTGACGCTGTAATTACAATAAAAGAACCATAATTTTCTTTTCCGAGCAAACGAGCAACAATAATAAAATATCCCGCCTGCATAACTACATTAAATAGCTTAGATATCAACATCCATGAGGCATCTCGCGCTAAACCACTTTGAAACAAATTTACTGCTTTTATTCTAATTTCTGCTAGATTCATGACTTCTATTTCATGTTGAGAATATTGATATTGAAACTATTCAGAAATTGCATAGTAATTATTCTTTGCTATGACTAAAGAGTAGGATACAGTAGCGTACAATGCCCAAAAAGAACTATTCATGTTCGAAATTGTTCCTTCTGTCAAGTTAGAAAGCAAAATATATGTCAGAAATAGCAGCGGCCAAAATCCTTCTGGGGAGTTGGTTTTTCTCAATAATGTCAAAGATTGAATCGTAGTATTGAGAAAACCCAGTACAAAAATGGCTAAACCTACAAAACCTACAGAAAGCCAGATATCAAGAAAACCATTATGAGCATAAATTACGGCTATCCTCATCGCTAATTGAACATAACCTGAAGGCCCATTGTAACCATCCCAAAAGGCTGCCAAACCATAACCCAACCAGGGACGTAGTTGAATTTGATCCCAAACATAGCTCCAGATGTCTGTTCTCCCCGATAACGTTACATCCTTGCCGACTAGATCTAATAAAGAGTCTGAACCCAATCCAAAAAGCAAAATTAAGGCAGTAAAACTGACTATTGTTACTGCCAATATTGCCGATATCATTACCTCATAACGCCATCTAAAAATACGATATATGAGACACAGCATAAGCATTACAATAAAAGTTCCCAATGCTGTTGTAGATCTAGACCAAACCATCGTAGCGCAGCTTAAAATCAAAAGAATCCAATATACCCAGCTATATTTGCCCCCTTTAAAAGCATTTAAGAGAAAAACCACTCCACCTGGTGCCATAAATGCGCCAAATTGGTTTTTGTGTGTAAATACTCCTCGAAAAGCACCTTCATGCACACCTCCCATTAAGCCATACTTTGGCAATCCCACTGCAAACAAAATGCTCAAAATAAGCAGTAGCCCATAAGTCCAAGCAAGTAGAGTCAACTGTTCGGGCAAAGTATAGCGAGTTGCTAGATATAGTCCAAAACCAGTAGTACCAATGGTATAAATTGCAAATCTTATGGTTTGATCAGGATTTATAGACCAGAAGTAGGAAAAGCAAAGTACTCCTAAAAACACCCAAAGAGATTGATTGCTGGCAAGGGTGCCTAAAACTTTTTTCCAGCGTATTGCTAATAAACAGAAAGTTACAATGTAAATTAATAAAGAGATTTTAGCATTGATAGATAGATCTAAAGCTCTAACATCAACTCCATCCCCCTCGCTAGAACCGTTGGTCAAGATCAAAGGAGCAATAGCCTGAGAAATATGAACTAACGAACAGATTGAAAAAATATATTCAAAAATTCTAAGATAATGGCTTTGGCTTTTCGTCATAACATCCAGGCCCTGTATTAAAAAATAAAATATGGTTGATTGAGTGCATGTAACCAAGCAATGCTTTTGAGAAGTTTGATCTTTGTTCCTAGTAAATAAGTAATAAACAAAATTGCTAATATTAATTACTCATAGGTTAATTTTATATATTTATTTTCTTTAGTAGAAGAAATAGCTAAAGTCTAATTCTCTAAAAAAGTTATTAGTTTATTGGTAAAATATATCAAAATATAGGGGCATTTAATAATTTGAATCAGGGTAAGAACAACCTTTTTCTGTTTAATGTATTCTACAGTACGATAGTATGTGAGCCTTTTTTGGAAGATATCTATGTTTTGATACATTACTTTTAAAAGCTGCCGATCTATATCTTTTAAGGTCTCTTCTTGATCGATAAAATGTTGAGTAATTTCACAAGATTGGGCTAAATATTCAGTAGGCTTTCTAGTAGAAAGAGATACTTCACGAGTGCGATAATAATAATAGGGTTTAGGCACTAGTAAAAAACGCCCCTTGCGTTGCAAACATTCTAAATAAAGAACAAAGTCTTCTCCCACTTTGATAGACTCGTCGTATTTAATATTGTGCTTGAGTAAAAACTCTCTTCTTATTAATGGTTTTGTGTAGCCAAAACTCCAATTTCTAGGAGCATTAATTGGAGAAGGGCGATCGGTGGCAACAAATCTCGCCGCATCAACTAATTCGATCGCATCTCTGGGTAGCTTATTTTCCTGTAATAAAGTACTCCAAGGATATTGCTCGCGATCGCGAATCATAAACAAGTCATCGGCAACTAGGTCGGCATTTTGCTCCACTGCAATTTTTAGCAGATGTTCCAATCGTTCTGGTGCATACCAGTCATCAGAATCCAACAAAGCAATCCAATCACCCTGAGCTTTTTGAATCCCGTAGTTACGCACGCTGCTTACTCCACAATTATGTTGATTGGTAATAACTTTGAGTCGCGTGTCATTAAAACTACGAATAATTTCTAAGGTAGAGTCAGTAGAAGCATCGTCCACCACAATAATTTCAAAACTACAGCAGGTTTGAGCAAAAACGGATTCTAAAGCTTGAGCAATATAATCTTCGCAGTTATAGGCAGGTATAATTACTGATACTTCAGGTTTCATTTGTCTAGTTAATTAGAAAGATTTTGTAAAAGTCACAAACCGATTTGCCGAAAGATGACAAGTCAATTTGTGACTGAAACATTTATTTTGTTTGGCTTATCGGCTACTCTTAGCAAGCTGAACTAGGAATGCCTTGAATCAAAGGTTTTCCATCCAAATGTTCTGGAATGTCAGCATTCATTAGATTTAAAATTGTTGGAGCAAGATCTACTGCTTCCCCACCAGACAGGTCAAATCCAGCAGGAATATCAGGTCCTTTGGCAGCGATAAATCCTTGACCTTTGTGACCGCCAGCGCGACAGTGAGTTAGAGGACCAATTCGTCCTAATTTGGGACTATCTACTACATCAGTCATTGGCTCTTGCCAGATAACTACAATATCGGCATCAGGCAACTTGGGATTATCATCTAGAGGAGTAGTGCGAGTTTTGACTACTTGCTTAACTATTTTTTTGCCAGTTCTACCATCTACCAACTCGTAAAGAATTTCGGCTATTTCATCACACAAGGCAAAATATTCATTAGGCTCAACTACTCCATCCCTTTCTCTACCTTTTAGGTTAATGCGTATATGACCATTGGTAAACGCGGGTAAAGCAAATGCTTTCATTTCAGGCCATAGGTGTGAATACCACATTCCAGGCATCCAGCCCATAGCCACATCATGTTCGATAGGCTCGTCGAGAAGACTATAGGGAGAAAGTAAACCATGCTTTTTGCCACGTAAAAATTTCTTATGAGTCCAGGTGCGAAATAGTTTTTTAATCGGGTTTGGTTCGTGTACCTGACTCCAAATTTCCCCAGGCCAAGAGTTGCGAATTGGCTTGGTAACAATAGGCCCAGGATCGGCGCCTACTTTCCCTGGTGCAAGAGCAGCTTTGCCATAATTTAGGCGATATAGTAACTCTGGTAATACTGCCATGCTCAAAAGGTCAGTGAAGTTACCAGCCATACCATGAGCTGAAAAGCAAACTATATTGGCATCTTCAGGTGCTTCTGCTAAAATTTCGCCAATAGCAGTATCAACCCTCTTATAGGTGTTTAATACTGGATCTTCTTCTCTAGTACCATTTTGAGTTAAGTGATTATATACTGCATGGTCATCTTGGCTGTAGTTATACACATCATGACCAATGGTGTGAGTTTCGCCAAATACCATCAGGAACAAATCCCAGTTATCTTGTTTTAGCATCTCACGAGCGATCGCAGAGTGACCTTCTATACTTTCTTTACAGGCATTTTCTACCCACTGGACGTATTCAGGATTCCACCATAGTCCATTGTCGTTGTGTAAAACAGGATTTTTACCATATTTTTCAATGATTTCAGGAAAAAGCTGAGGAGGATTAGAAGCACTCACTGTATATGGATAGTGACCACCCCAGCCAAGGATCTGAGGTCCATTAATATCGTTGGAAAGAGTTGTAACAGGAACGTCTAATACTGCAACTTTATAATCTTTACCCAAAGCATAGAAAGGAGCAAATTCTTTGTAGTCATAACCACTTTCAACTACATCACAAATAATTCCATAATTATCTGGATTATATGCTGCTGTATCCCAATAGCCCAGGGTATCTGGACGACATCCTGTGTTAAAGGTTGCCCATAGAGGTTCTGTGGTGGAATATTCTGTAGACTTACCACAATACTCAACGGTATTATTCAAACGACTGTAAGACCCTTCTTTGGTAATCTTGCTCAAATTAGGCAAGTGTCCCGCAGCCATCCACTCTTCAATCAGTCTGGGTTCGCCTGCATCTAAGCCGATAACAATAGTTGATTTTTTCATTTTTCCCAAAAATAATAGAGTAATTGTTTGAAATTATTTTTATTTACGAAACAAATGCCAAAATTATGTAATTTTAAGCAGGGGCAGTTTTAGAAGGACTACTTCCGCTAGAACCAGAGAAATAGTTTTTGCTGTATTTGGCATGATAGGAGTAGCGGTCAAATTCATTGGGTTTGACACCATTGATTACCATTCCTAAAACTTTCTGGGATAGATTAGCATTAGCAACGGTTTCCTGAGCAAGTTCTGCACTTTCGGTTTCCACTACTCCAGGTCTACTCACAAAGACGATACCATCAACCAATTTACTAAGGGTTAGAACATCTGCTGTAACGGCTAACGGAGGTGCGTCAATAATTATTAATTCATATTCTTTTCTCGCACTTGCCACTAATTCGCTCATTTCAGATGAATCTAACAAAGCTAAAGGATTGGGCGCAATGATTCCTGCGGTTAACAAATCTAGCTGTTTCATTGGTTGAGTAACAACTTTGGCTAAAGGAGTTTTGTGGGCTACTACATCTTTAACTCCTGATTTATTGCTTACTTGCCACAGTTCGTGTTGAGAAGCTTTTCTTAAATCTCCGTCTATCAGTAAAACTTTGCGACCTAACTGAGCCATTGCTGCTGCCAGGTTGGCAGATACAGTGGATTTTCCTTCTCCAGGGACTGAACTAGTCATCAAAATTACTTTTGGTTGTCGTTTAACCGCCAAAAATTTGAGATTAGTTTGAATCATGCGATAGACTTCACTGGCAAAAGAATCAGGTTCTCTTTGGACAACAATTCCTCCTTGAGACTCTTGTAGATTATCTAATGGGACGATTCCTAAAACTTGATAGGAGAATTTTTGCTTAACTTCAGGAATAGTTTTTAGAGTACGATCTTGCATTTCCAGCAGAATTGCAGTGATATTAGATAAAAACAATCCCATTAAAATGCCCAAAGTTAATAATGCAACTCTTCCAGTGCTACCTTCTTCGGGAACTTGCCCTAATTCTATAACTTCAGCATTTGCCGTTGTTTCATTTTTTTGTATTGCTAGATTTTCTTTATTAGCTAATAGAGTTCCGAAACTATCGCGAGCAGTTTCAACCTGTCTGAGTAGAGTTTGCTCTTGTTTTTCTAGGCGAGGGATTTGGCTACTTCTTTTTTCATATACATTTCTATATTGATCGAGAGCTGATACCTGTGTTTGCAAGCTCAACTCTTCTATTTTGATATTAATAAATCTTTCTAGCTGATTATCCTTGATGTTATTTCCACTCTGTAATAATCCTGTGGAAACTTGTGCGCCAACATATTGGCGAATTAGCTGTTGTAATTGAGAGTTTAAAGCTTGTTTTTTCTCATTAAGACTAGCGACTACGGGATGATTATCATTAAATCTTTGGCGTTCTTGAGATAGCTGAGTTTCGGTCGCTCCTAGCTGCTCAATAATACTCTGGACTTGGGGTGTATTTGCTAGCTGATCTGCTCGGACTGCCTGGTTTAAATTTAAACCTAGTTGATTTTGAATATTGGCAGCTTGAGCTTGTTTACCCTTTAGTTCTGCTCCAACTGTAGATATTTGGCGGTTGAGATTGCCGAGTTCTCCGACTAAGATTCTTTTTTCTTCTTGTAGGTCTACAATTTGATTTTTCTCATAGAAATTTTGCAGACTGGATTCTAAGGATTGAAGTTTATTTTCTACTTTAGGTAGTGTTTGGTCGATAAAAGCACTAGCATTGGCTGTTGTTGATATGCTGCTGTTAATTTGCTCCTCAATGTATACATCCATTAGAGTGTTGACTACCTTGGAGGCAGTAACAGGATCTGGATCTTTGTAGGACAAAGAAATAACATCAGTTCCTCCAACTATTTCCACATTCAATCGTTTAGCAAAATCCTTAGGTCTTAATGGTTCTCCTTCGGCGTTTTCTAACTTTAGCTGATCGATAGTTTGTTGAATAACTGGTTCGGAAGTGATTCTTATTTTTTCAGTGCTAAGGGGAGTTTGATTGACCAGAATTGACTCTAGTTCTTTTACTTCAGTTCCAATACCTTTGATTAGGGTAGGATTTTTCTTAAATAGAATTTTTCCTTCAGATTTATATGTTTTTTCTAAAAAACTAGTTAGAAAGGCGGTTGTACCAACAGTAAACATAAATACAGCCAACGCTGGTATCCAACGTCGCTTTAGTTTTAGTAAATACTCCCCTATATTAAAATCCAGTTCCCCTCTGGGATTAGAATAAGAACTATTTTCTTTTTGCAAGTTAGTCATAAGTGTTTTCCTTAAACGTAATCTAAGCTAGGTTGCGCCTTTTCTTAAAGTTTATTTTTTAGTATTTACATTTACTGTTATAAAAAATTTATAGGCGAATAGACAGGTGGATACCTTAAAGTTTTAGTAAAGTTGAGGTGAAATAGTATGAAAATATTAAAAAGTGACCAAACATATATTTTGAATATAGTTGTTTTACCTCTATTATGATTCTCATTTGAACGAGGGTCAATCAAAGTAATTTAATTGATTTCTATAATCAACATTTTAAGTCAAATATATCATTTATTATTAATGATAACTTAGGTGTAAATATGTACTTTAAATAAAAATAATAGGAGATATTATTGTTCTGCCTAACGTATTTAGAAATATCAATCCGTAGAAAAAAGTAGATGTGTAACTTATATCGTTCATTTCAAAAGTAACGGTAAGTTATTTATATACTGCACCATGATATTTACTTAAGTGTTCATTGGGACAAAGTTTATTACATATTTTGCTCAAAATACATTATTTTTTATTTGATAAACATATTTTTAATAATGAGCAATTTTAAACTATGGTTTAACGACTTTGATACCAAACAAAAAAAGCAGCAATTAAGGCTATACAAGGGATAATTAGCAGTGCTAACCAATTAATTATTTTTGTTTGTGTGGAACTGAGATTAATACGACGGTTAGAAGAGTCACGGGGTTGAATTGCTAGTATCTCTCTGTCTTCTCCTAGTAACCAATTGATAGAATTGATAGTTATGTCGCCATTAAGCTGCTGCTCAAACCAGCCATTAGTAGCAAAGGTAGAGCTGCCGAAAACCACTACACGAGAAACTTTTGGCTGTTTCCTTTCCAAAGCGATCGCCAGATTTAATGGGCCAGAGAGGTCTTTTGTTGAGTCAAAGGTAATTTCTTCGTTTTTTAAGTCGCTTTCTGCCCAAGTTTGTTCGTTGGTAATTGCTAAAGGAGTATGTTTGATTCCAGTTTTTTCTAGAACTTTAAGAGGTCTGGACTCAGGAAATATAGAAATTCCTTTACCAAAACTGGCTGTAATAGGATGGTCTCCATAGTTATTAACGATGGCTACTCCTGGCCCAAAACCCATAATTTCACCAGAACCAGAACCATCTACCACTAATCTATTGTCTAGTTCGATACCCCACTCTTGTAATAAAGGGTCAATGCCCAGATAGACATTGGGAGATAGTAATAGTAATAAGTTTCCACCAGCGGACAAATATGTCTGTAAACTATTTAACTCCCCATTTAGAAGTTTTCTAGTTGCACCCGCAATAACAATCAGGTCAGCATCATTAGGAATTTTGCCACTGCTAGCAAGATTCAATTCCCAAATATTGTTACCTTTATCTTCTAGACTAGTGACAATTTGCGCTATTCCTCTTTCAATTAGCTGATTAGGAGCTTCGCCGTGTCCTTGAAGAAAGTAAATGTTTACCGCACGTTCTCGTTTTATTTTTTCGATACTATTGGTTAATTGAGCTTCGGTTATGGTTTTTGTTGAGTTGGTATTGTCGATATTTAATTTTTGTCTTTTGTTTCTATACTGTAAATATATTTCGCCTAAAGATTGAACACCATACTGTCTTGCCAATTCACGTCCTAATTCTTGTTCTGGATTAATAAATCTAAACTGAAATTGTGTATTAATACGCTGATATTTTTTCAGTAAATTTTCTAAACTAGGCTCAATATTGCGATCAAATACTAATATTTCCAAAGGTTGTTCTAATTTTTTAACAACTGCCTGAGATAGGGGGGAAAGCCCATAAATTTGATGTTCTGTCAAGTCCCAACGTCGATTATAGCGAATTGCCAGAACGTTAATTGAACTGACAATAATTAAAATAACTGTAGTAATAGTTATGGCTTTAGTACTTTTTTTAATGAAATGTTTATGCCAAAACCGCTGTTTTTTTCCTAACAACCACAAACTAAAAATCAATAGAATGATACCTACAGTTAGAAACAAAATTGAGATTACTGACCATTTACCTGTAAGACTTATTTCAACGATTGCTGCAATACTAAAAGCAATACCAAGCAAAAATAATATTGTTTTAGTCATAAACTAATTGTAGACATGATATGAGCAACTAATGAATATTTGAACGGAATAATTCAATAGATTGAGATGTTAAAAATATGCCTAAAAATATATAGCTAAAAAATGCAGAAAAATCACTGATATTAGCAACACCTTGAACTAAATTGTTGTAGCTATCTAACATAGAAATATACTTTAAGTTATCACCTAGCCATCCTTCGACATTATTAGCAATTAAATCTACTGTCCAAGAAATTAAGATTATACAAAAAGTTAAAATTGCCGCGAGGATATTGCTATTAGTTAAAGAAGAAATAAACATTCCTATAGATAATAAAGAAGCCGCCATCAAAACTAAACCTACATTAGCTAACAACGGTATAGCAAGAGGCAAAGAGGGGACAGCTGCGCTAAAGGCGATCGCCTGATAAAAAATAGAAGGTAGCAGCAAAAAAACAAATAATAGGGTTACTGCAATTAACTTTCCTAATGCAACAGACCAATTGCTAAGAGGAGAAGTAGTTAATAATTCTAAAGTTCCTTGTTTTTTTTCATCTGCATAAAGTCCCATAGATAAAATAGGAATAATTAACAACGACAGAGTACCCAAGATAGCTAGATAAGAATTTAAAAACTCTGTGGCTACATCAACAGAGCCAATACTAACTCCCATCTGTTCTCTAGAAAAAACTTGTTGAATTATTCCTTGTTTTCCAATTAATATTTCTACAAAAAATAAGCCAGAAATAAACCAAAAAAATGCTGCCATTACATAAGCAAATGGAGAAACAAAATAACTCTGCAATTCTTTTTGAGCGATCGCCGTAATGTTACTGATGATCATAGATTATTAATTGATAAAGGCTCTTCCGTTGTTAACTTTAAAAAAATATCTTCTAGACTAGGACAGGTACGACGTAATTCGTGTAGTTCCAATCCTTGTGTAACTATTAATTTAGCAATATCTTTTCCAGGTTCACTTCTAGATTTGCAAGCAACTTTTAGAATATGGCGTTTTCCACTGTTGGTTGTAGAATGATTTTCTAAAAGTACACTGATAACCCCAGGGACATTCCGCAACAAGGGTAAAATTATGTCTACATCTCCTGACACTTCTAATTGATAACCAGAACTAATTTTTAGCTGTGCTTGTAAACCATTAGGGGTATCGGTAGTAATCACTTTACCTTGATTGATAATAGTAACGCGATCGCAAATCATACTAGCTTCTGGCAAAATATGAGTAGAAAGAATAATAGTATGTTCCCCTGCCAAACTCTTAATTAAATTTCGTACTTCAATAATTTGTCTGGGATCTAGCCCTACTGTTGGTTCATCTAAAATAATTACAGGAGGCTTGTGAACAATTGCTTGAGCAATTCCTATTCGCTGTCGATATCCTTGGGAAAGTTTGCGAATAATCGTGTTTTCTTGCTCTATTAATTGGCACCGTATCATCGCATTATATACTCGACGACGGCGATCGCCTGCTCTAATTCCTTTTATTTTGGAGACAAAATATAAATACTGCTTTACCGACATACCTGGATAAAGTGGAGGAGTTTCGGGTAAATATCCAATACGACGACGTACCTTCATCGAATGCCGATGGACATCTTAACCCGCAATTTTAGCTGTACCCGATGTAGCGGAAAGACATCCCGCCAAAATCCTCATTGTGGTGGTTTTTCCCGCGCCATTTGGTCCTAAAAAACCGATTATTTCCCCTGAATCCACTGAAAAATGAACATCTTTGATGGCAACTGTCGAACCATATACTTTACTAAGATGTTCTACTTCTATGGTTTTTGGAGCCATAATTATCGTATCTCAAAAAAGTTGTAGAGTTTAACAAGGCAAATCTATTGTAAAGCTTGATTCTTCATTTAGTTTATTAGTGACAGCAAGATCTACTCCCATTATTTGAAATAGTTTTTGTGTAATGATCGAGTTTAGACTACTACTTCCAATAGCATAAAAAGAAAATTGTTTTAGGATGTAATCAATAAGCAATCAAAGTTCAAATAAAAGGCTTTACTAACGATCTAGCGATCGCTAAATCGAGAATAAAACGAGCGATCGCAAAACAAATAATGCTTTGAGCTATTAAGAATAGTAAAGACAATATTTCTGACCAAATCAAATTATTTTCAATTAAAGCAAGTCCTCGAATCAAGCCAAAAGCAAATACTGCACCATCACTAAGATGAGAATTGCGATCGTCTCGAATAATATAACGATAGGTAACTCCAAACAGAAAACCGCTAATTGCACCAAAAGATAGCTGTAGTAATGATTCCCAGTTTAGTATCACAGTAGCTAAATTATCTTGAGATAGAGCTTTAACTATAGTTTCTCCTAGCAAAATAATTGCTAATTCAGCGATCGCAAATGCTCCCGCACTGACTATTCCTGCTTTTACTGATTCAATTCTTTCTGCAACTAAAGTAGGCACAATCCTCACCACAAAAGATCCTTTAAGAAGTATGATAGGGTTTATAGTTGCCAAATTAAATATATATTTCAAAAAATAAATACTGACATGGATATTTTGACATTAGGCTGGGTTTCTATCTTGGCTTTATTTACATGGTCGATTGCAATGGTTGTTTGGGGTCGTAACGGATTCTAAGTCGTGGAAACAGTTGAAGCAAACGAGTTACTAAACACTTTATTTCTAGTTGCCGTAGGCTTACTAATACTACTTAGTATCGGTATTTCTTACCTTTCGATAGTTAAATGGCAAGATCGTCGTCGCCAAGATCGCGACAAACGAGGCGGAGGCTAATTTAGGAATAAGGAATGAGGCTTAAGGAAAAGAGTTTTTGTTTCTTTTCTTTAGTTCCCATTGGATACCTTCAAGTGAAACAAAAAAAGCTAAATCAAACAAATACAAGAAGCGTGGAAACATTATCAAAGATGCCTCCACGCTTTTTTAAAAATTATCTTGAAAATTAAGAACTTTGCAAGCTCTTAACTACTGCTGGTAATCACAATACGATTAATATATTGTTCGCTCTTATAGTGCGCCAGCGTTAGCTAGCCCTAGAATTACACCTGCGCCCAAAAGATGACCCAAGCTGGTAGTACCGAGTAAAGCAGGTAGACCCATTCCACCAAATAAAGCGGGAGAAGGCAAAGAAGGACCTGCAGACTGATTTTTGATAGTAAATTTGCCAAATGCGATCGCTACAATATTACAAGCAATCATCACAATAGCTACCTTAGGACTCCAAGATACAGTTTGAGGAACAGTAGCTGCTAATAAAGTTAAATAAGTCAAAGTCAATTTCTCCTGTTTATATGCAATGATTTATCATCTAGAATCGATAATAGTTTTATTTCTTTAGATAACAAAAGTATTAATCGATGTTGCAATATTTATTAATCTAGTAAAGTTTTATATAGAAAAATGGTTTAGGTAATCAAGTTAAAAATCTTGATCTATGCTGATACTTAAGATAAACAAGGGGCTGTGGCTCAGTAGGATAGAGCAAGCGCCTCCTGAAACATCGGGCATCATGAAGGAAACTTTATTGATGAATGTGGTCAAATTCAGGGAAGCCTAAAGCTACAGTCTGTAGCAAAGGTAATCGTGATCCAAGCTCTATTATTTCCTGGTAGAGAAGGTGCAGAGACTAGTTGTAGGTTAGAAAATCAGGAGACAATTTCTTTTTTTTGTTTTAGGACAAACGCTTACAACGTAAAGGCCACCACCTAAAGGTAAAACATGATTTTTATCCAGGGTGAAGAGATAGTCCAGAGAGTAAGGAAACTTACACTAATCTGAAGCGCTAGGTCGCCAGTTCAAATCTGGCCAGTCCCGTTATCTTTTCGAGGTACTAAACTGCATTTTAATTAGAAGTGATCACGCTGTTTCTTAAAATTTTATTGCGTGGTTGGTATTTGGAGTGTCAGAAAAATATACACTTCACTTAAATACGGAATAATTTTTGATAAAAATATTTTTATGGCTTATTACTGGTTTAAAGCATTTCACCTGATTGGAATCGTAGTGTGGTTTGCAGGATTATTTTATTTAGTACGCTTATTTGTATATCATGCCGAAGCCCAACAAGAGCCTGAACCCGCTCGTGGCATTTTGACCAAGCAATATGAATTAATGGAAAAACGCCTATATGGAATTATTACAACTCCAGGAATGATTGTAACAGTGGCGATGGCTATTGGGTTAATTTCCACTGAACCAGAAATTCTCAAATCTACTTGGCTGCATATCAAGCTTGCCTTTGTACTTTTACTGATTGGTTATCATCATTTTTGCAAGCGAATCATGAAGCAGCTTGCTGCTGGGGAATGTCAGTGGACAGGGCAGCAGTTTAGAGCTTTGAACGAAGCACCAACGATCCTTTTAGTCTTGATTGTACTGCTGGCTGTATTTAAAAATAGTTTGCCTTTGGATCTAACTACTTGGTTAGTGGCAGGTTTGATCATAACTATGGTGGCGAGTATCCAACTTTATGCCAAAAAGCGTCGTAAAGACAAAGAAAAACTAGCCCAAATGGATCGAGAGCCAGAATTCGCTTCTTCCATTTCTGAATAAACATAAATATCAGTAGCAGAGACAGTTTTATTGGGTTACGCTACCGCTAACCCAACTTATAAACTCATCTGCTTTCTGTTTTTTGTCCAAGCTTATAAATGTATTTAAAAAAACTGCATCTGCGATCGTTTCGGAATTATGTTGATCGCCAGATAGAATTTACAGCGAGAAAAACTATTTTGGTGGGAAATAATGCCCAGGGAAAATCTAATTTATTAGAAGCGGTAGAATTATTAGCCAGCCTTAAAAGTCATCGCACCAGCCGCGATCGCGAATTAGTTTTAGATACGGCAGCTGCTAGTCAAATAGAAGCAGTTGTGGAAAGAGCTCACAGTACAAATGAGTTAAGCATTATCTTTCGCAAACAAGGGAGACGCACTATTGCTGTTAATCGAGAAAACTTGCGTCGTCAATTGGATTTTTTGGGAGTTCTTAATGCAGTACAGTTTTCTAGTCTGGATTTGGATTTGGTCAGAGGTGCGCCAGATACTCGTAGGAGTTGGCTCGATGGTTTGCTAATTCAACTAGAGCCTGTATATTCAAGTATTCTGCAGCAATACAATCAGGTGTTGCGTCAGCGCAATGCTTTATTAAAAAAGATTCGTGCCATCAGGCAAGATGAATTATTGGGGGCAGTCGATAGCTTGGAGCCGCAACTAAAATTGTGGGACGAACAGTTAGCAGCAGCAGGCTCTAGGGTGACTCGTAGACGCGCTAGAGTGGTCGCCAGACTTGCTCCTATTGCTCAAGTTTGGCATAAAAGAATCAGTGGTGAAACCGAACAGCTAGAGATTAATTATCTGCCAAATGTAGAATGGATGGAAGATAATCCTGAAAAAGTACAGCAGGCTTTTTTAGCTAAAATTGCAGATCGTCGCACGGCAGAACAATATCAGGGAAAAACTGTCGTTGGCACCCATCGCGATGAAATTGAGTTTACCATCAATCAAACCCCTGCCCGTTATTATGGCTCCCAGGGGCAACAGCGTACTTTAGTTTTAGCCTTAAAATTAGCGGAATTGAAACTGATTGAAGAAGTCATTGGCGAACCACCTTTACTGCTATTGGACGACGTTTTGGCAGAATTAGATCCCAACCGTCAAAAACAGCTCTTGGAAGTAATTGGCGATCGCTTTCAAACAATTATTACGACTACTCACATCGACTCATTCAATCAAGCATGGATCAAAGACTCACAAGTTTTGCAAGTAACAGCAGGAGAAATAATTACTGATAATATCCCCCAACGAAATCACTCTTAGTTTATTTTTCTTTTAACTGAATTTGATTGGGCATCTCTCTGAGAATCAAAGTGTAAATATCTGTTGGCATATCAATATTTGCCGTTTCTAGTGCTTCTTTAACTGCCTGAGCCACTAGAGAAGTTGTAGCTACAACACCAGATCTGCGAGAGTCCACCCAAAAGCGAATTTCCAAATTAACCGTACTTGCAGCAAGCTCATGTACTAGTACGTCGGGCTTTGGGGTAGTTTCTACTTCTTTAATCTTAACTAGCACTGTGTTGATTACTGCGATCGCATCGCCGATGTCTTCACCATAGTCGATACCTACCATTACCGAGCTACGGCGACGAGGAGAAGCAGTATTATTGATTATGCTAGCTTGAAATACTTCTTGATTTGGAATGTATACTACCCGACCATCGTAAGTTTTCATAGTTGTTGCTCGAAGTTGGATCTGAGTAATTGTCCCTTCGTATTCTCCTATGACTACCTGATCGTCAATCCGAAAAGGACGAGCAGCAAGCAGAATGACTCCAGATATATAGTTACTCAAGACATCCTTGAGACTAAACCCAATTGCTACACTGGTTAGCCCTAATGCACCCAATAATGCACCAAAGTCTAATCCCATAACCCCTAGGGCAATAATAAAACCAACTACCCACACAGCACCATAACTAAGTCTGCCAATTAAAAGTTCGGTATTAGAATCTCCTTCAGTTTGTTTTGCCCAAGTATAAGCTAGATAACGTACTCCTTTTGCTACTCCCCAGGTAATTCCAACTACGACAATAGCTCCAACTAAAGAAGGCAAATTACCTACGATATCTCGTAATAACTCTCTGGTGGTTGTATATAGACGTTGAGTAACATCGATCGCCAAAGGGGGTTTATCAAATGCTGTATCTAGCTGCTGTGACCATCTTTTGGCTAATTGTTCTGTATTTAAGCCAAAATCTTCTCCATCTTGCTCGGTTACAGTCATTAAGATGCGATTGTTGACCCTTAAAGTGGCAATTTTGCGAGGATTGTCGGGAGCAATTTCTACTTTTTCTGGAGTGTCATTTTGCGAGAGTAAACTAGCTATACGACGATTGATAATATTTGCCCTTGCACTAGCGTCAATTTGAGGCAGGCTGCCTATTTGAAACACGGGACGATTGCGTACTAATATATCGGCAAAATATAGTCCATCCCTAGGAATAGGTACAGAAGTTGGCTCAGTTGCCTTTGGCTGGCGAATCGACCCATTGACTGGCGTAATTACATCCTCATCTTGGGTCAAGGCTAAAGGACTAATCCACAAAGAAAAAGCGATCGCAACTATAAAAATGACAGTAAATCGCGATCGCTTATCGAACTCAAATTTGATACATTGCTTTGAAAATAAATAGGAGAAGTTAAACATTTGATAGAATTGGATTCTCCTTTTAAAATCTATTTACCAGAAAACTTCATACCAGCCTTAGTTTATCTTCAGGGGAAGATAATTATATGTATCTATGTCTGTATTGATAGTTATGTTTATTTATTCCTACACAATCTCTAATAAATTTGGTATCAATGGTAAATTACATCAAATTTATTACGAAAATTTGATTTATTGGCAAATTCTTAATCTCAGAATAGTTGCAACATGAAAATTTTGGTTACTGGCGTAGCAGGCTTTATTGGCTACCATCTAGCAAAAAGATTATTAATCGAAGGAAACCAAGTATACGGCATTGATAATCTTAATGACTATTACGATGTTAGTCTCAAGCAATCTCGTCTGGAGCAACTATTGCCCAACGGTAATTTTATTTTCAAATGTCTAGACATTAGCGATCGCAATGCTACTGGTCAATTATTTGTCGAACATGTTTTTGACTGTGTAGTTAATTTGGCTGCACAAGCAGGAGTTCGTTATTCACTTGAAAATCCCCACACATATATAGATAGTAACGTGGTGGGGTTTACTAACATCCTTGAAGGCTGTCGTCACAGTCAAATTCAACACCTAATTTTTGCCTCCTCTAGCTCGGTATATGGTGCTAATACCAAAATTCCCTTTTCAGTAAGCGATCGGGTAGATACTCCTGTATCTTTGTATGCAGCTACCAAGAAAGCCAATGAATTAATGGCTCATGCCTACAGTCATTTATATCAAATTCCCATTACTGGGCTACGCTTCTTTACGGTATACGGAGCTTGGGGTAGACCAGATATGGCTTACTATAAGTTTGCCAAGGCGATCGCCGAAGGGAAGGCGATTGATGTTTATAATTACGGCAAAATGAAGCGAGACTTTACTTATATTGATGATGTTGTCGAAGCAATAATTAGAATCATTCCTCACCGCTATCAAACTTTAAATCAACCCCCCTATAAAATTTATAATTTGGGCAATAATAGCCCTGTAGAGTTGGGCGAGTTTATTACCACCTTAGAAAAAGTGATGGGCAAAACAGCCTTAAAAAATCTTTTACCAATGCAGCCTGGAGATGTTGTGGCTACCTATGCTGATGTAGATGATTTAATAGAAGACTTCGACTTTAAGCCCACAACTTCAATTACTCAGGGGTTGGAGAAATTTGTCCAGTGGTACCAAGAATATTATGGTATGGACTCTACTAACAAGCAAAAGCTAACCAAAAATCAATTAGCTCTCTTGGCTGGATAAGCAATCAATCGTCTATTGGATAGAAACTTTTCCCACAGTGGGTTGGCGATAGGTGTGCAAAACCCTGAAAAACTCATCAAAATCAAAGCTTCTGGGGTCAAATCTATGACCTGATAAGTCTACCTCTCTGTGAGTGGTAATACGTTCGTCGGGAATGCTACTTAGGGCTAATAACCAAGCTAGTGATTTATATTGATTGTCTGTATACCCACTATGGTAACTATTACCAGGTTTATTACGTCCGTCTGGAGGTGTTTCTAAAGAGATGTGATAGGCAAAGTTATTTACTGATGCGGGCAAATGAGGATTAGTCTGGACTGTTTCTACGCCCCAAGAGCTTTTAAATATTGAATTACCCGCACCATAAGCTCGTTTATCAGAAGGAACAAGATAAACTATAGTTCCATTTAGAGTAATTAAAGCATGATAGCTAGATTGATTACTATCGCTGCTATGGTGCGTTTTAAAAGTATTGATAGCACTAGTAGCCGAACCTACCGTTTCGTGCAGCACTACGATAGGTTGATTGTTCAAAGTTCGACCATGTATGTCAGTACTGTAGCGATCGCCATAGTTGCTTGAATCAATCGTTGCTCGAAAATATTGAGGCTGATATTCTTCAAAAGCTTTAGTTGTCTGATAAGTCTGATTAGATACTAAAGATGCTTTAATCGATTGTGTTGAAGTTTTTTCAATCGAGGAATCAGCATTATCTTGAGCCAAGTTGTCACTGACTTTAGGCAAATTAATTAATGGTCTAAATTCAGCATTTAGTTGTCGATTGTGTCCTAATTGATCGGTAACAATAATCAATAGGAAAAGCAAAACTGCAAAGAAAGTAATGATTATTGGTTTGTGAAAACGAAAAATATTAGCTTTCATAGATTGTGGGGATTAAAGACACTTTTAGTATTCCCCGATAATTTTTCAATTAATCATTCCTCAAGAAAGCAGTACCTACTATTTTTTTGTTTGTCTTTTTTATTTGTCACAGCTAAAAAAGTTGCCATTCTTTGGTGCTTAATCTTTTAAAAAAGTTGCCATTCTTTGGTGCTTAATCTTTTTAGTTGATGTAAATGTCTTTTCGTATAAAAATCATCTAGTCTAGACCAGTTATGAATTGCTGTGGCATTGATACTTATTGCCCAAGCCCAAAGATGAGCCATTTGAGTCAGAGGCTGTAGGGATGATAACTCTGCACTCGTTAGCTTTTGAACTTCTTGGTAACCAGCTAAAAAACCATCTCTAATTTTACGTTTGATACCCGCACTAAGAGACACTTGGAGAAACTTGGCAATATCAAATACTCGCCATCCATAGCCACACTGCTCGAAGTCAAACTAAGAAATCTGATTGTCTTTAGTGAAATGAACATTTCCGCTATGAGGATCGCCCCAACACACGCTCCAAAGAGGTGATGTTTTCTCTAGACAAGATAGCTGCTCTTTAATTTTGGCGATCGCCTGTTCTAAATAGGCTATGTCTTGACTTTTGCGAAGCAAATAGGGGGAAATCACTTTAAAAGAATCGTCTAGCAAATATCCCAGATCGAGAGATTGACGAGAGGTTTGGCTACAAAACTCTAAGGATGTGGCGTGTATCTTTCCTAGGGTTCGACCCATAATTTTGCTTTGATTAATATTAAGATCTCCTTGAGGTACTTCTCCAGGGGCGTAGGGAAATAAAGCTGCATAGCGATCGCCTTCTACTGCATGAACAGCTACGAGAAGCTTTCCTGATTTTGTTCTTAATGGATTAGCAACGGGAATTTTTTGCTGATATAAAAAGTCTAAAAACTCTAATTCAAATTGAATATCTGTTTCAGAACGCCAGTGATGATGAGATACTTTCAAGATATAAGACTTTTCCAAAGTTTCTATCAAATAAATATCACTTAAACCGCGATTCCAAAATACACACCGATTAATTACCCCTAGTTCGTACTTGGACAGGACTCCATCTATCAAAGCTTGGGGAGATAGAGTTGAGTAAATAGCTGGAAACACACCCATCGCCACCATTGATACCAGACTCCTTAATAACTACAGGTTGACTTGTCTTTAATACGAAGCCTAACAGAACACAGAACGCTTGTCCTAAACAATCACGGTTTCCGAGTCGCGCTTATGTTTTTGCTTGCGCCTGTAACTTCATACCGCTAACAAGTACATTCTTATAAATTACCTGCTATCAAACTGACTTTAAGTAACAGTTGATACGAAAACTATTAAATAAAATGGCTATTGGCGAATTCAACAGTTAGTTAATAACTGGTCATACTAAAACATACTTATTCAAAGTTGCCAAGCTTTTTGCAACTTTGTCCAGACTGTAGCTACAGTTTGTTTGACTTCGTTTTGGAAACTCCACCTCTGAAATTCTCTTTCATAGGCTTCTCCTTGAGATTGATAAGCTTTCCAACCGTTCAAAGCGATACCCAACCCCCAAAATAACAAAATATATAGAGACCAAGAAACTGTACCAACAGCAATAAAGTTAAAAGAAACTAAAAAAGTATTGATAATGGCAAATTTTGTAACTTTTTGCTTGAATTTCTGACGACGATGTAAATCGAAAGCTTGGCGTTGACGATTTACTGCTTTTCGTTCTAACCAGTTTCTTTCAGCAGACTGAATCACCGCGTTGCTGATATCTAACTCTGAAGCTATTTCCCATAGCTGCTCTCTGCTTAGTTCGTCATCAGTATGATGATTGGCTATTGCTAGCTGTAATATTTCTTGAATATCTTCTTGGCTGTAAGAATCTGGGTATTGTGGCGTTATATCTTGCATATTATTCTGGCATCTTTCCACTATATTTATTATGCCCAAGATATGCCAGCTTGTTACCGTAATTTTGGGGGCGGTTTTTACTCTACCCGAAGTTTTTACAGTTCGTTACAATTTTCTCATAAGCAAATAAAAATATAAAACACTTTTATTAAGCAACAAAATCATTTTGATCTTTTGTAGAGGAGCGTGCCATGAACGGCAATATTCGGATAGGTAATTTATTTGGTATACCCTTTTTTATTAACCCCTCGTGGTTTTTTGTATTAGGCTTGGTTACCTGGAGCTATGGCTCTAACTTAACCCAGTTTCCTGAGCTAACGGGATTAATGCCTTGGTTTCTCGGTTTAGTAGCAGCTCTGTTGCTATTTTCATCCGTACTTGCCCACGAGTTAGGACATAGTTTCGTCGCTATTTCTCAAGGCATACCAGTCAAATCTATTACCTTGTTTATCTTTGGCGGTTTAGCAACCCTAGAGAAAGAATCAGAAACACCTTTACAAGCATTTTTAGTGGCGATCGCAGGACCTTTGGTTAGTGTACTGCTATTTGGACTATTTTCCTTTATGGCAGCTACTACACCTCTTAGTTTGCCTCTCAAGGCGATTGTTTCTCTGGTTGCATATATCAACCTAGTTTTAGCTCTATTCAATATGATTCCTGGACTGCCTCTTGATGGTGGTAATGTCCTCAAAGCTATTGTTTGGAAAGTTACAGGGAATCCTAATAAGGGTATTATCTTTGCAGGTAGAGTTGGTCAAGTCATAGGCTGGTTGGCGATCGCTCTTGGCTTTTTATCTATACTTGGTGTTAGTCAAGTCGGTAGTATCTGGACGTTATTTATTGGTGCATTTTTGTTGCGCAACGCAGGTTTTGCTGCTCAGTCTGCCACAGTACAAGATAAATTGAGTCAATATACGGCTCAAGATGCGGTAATTCCCGATAGTCCTATTGTTAATAGCAATCTGAGCCTCAGAGAGTTTGTTAATAACTACGTAATTGGGAAAGAAAAATGGAAAAAGTTTCTAATTGTAGATGAAAATCAAAAGTTGCTTGGTGAAATTGCGACCTCTGACTTAAAACAAGTTCCCACATCTCAATGGAATGACATTTACTTGAGAGAATTAATTAAGTCTGTGGATAATGCTAATGTTATTCTAGCCAGCACCTCTTTACTAGATGTAGCAAAAGAATTTGAAGCAAATAATCCTCGTGAACTAGTTGTAGTAGCAGAGTCAGGAGAAGTATTTGGTTTACTAGAAAAAGCGTCAATTATTAACTTGATGGCAAAAGAAGAAGCAGAAAATAACAAATCCGATCTTAAACCTGATCGAAAAACTGAAGAGCTATTACAAAACTAGGATTATTAAGTTAAATTTGCTCCAGACAATGAGTGTTATTTTCTGGAGCAGATGTTAGAGTAAAGCAGTTTTACAGTTGAATCCTATCTACAGTTGCCAATCTACTTAAATAGTATTTTGGGGGCAAGATTCAAGTTAAATAAGTCCCAAAAATCAACCTGGTAGGAAGTAGACTGTACTCCTCGATCGTTAAATTCAATTTTTTTATCTTGCAACTCTGGATTTAAAATAGCAGCTACAACATCTTGTGCAACTGTTTCAGAGTTATTAGCAGGCTTTAAAGTAAACAGTACTTTACTGCATTTTCCTCTTCCTGTTGTGGCACAAATAGCTGGTAGACCTTCATTAATTTGCGTTCCTACAAAGCTAATGTGAGAGAGATCGTAACCGTCAGCAGAGTAGCCTTCCAATTTTGCTGTTACATTATCGCAAAGTTCTTTGGGACTAGATAAAGTTTTCGATGCTAGTGCATCTTGCTTCCAGTTAAAAACTGATAAAGTTTTTTCCCCATCTGTACTTTGGGCAACAGTTGTCGGAACACCATCAGTTATCTGACAAGCGAAGTTAAATTGAGGGACATCAGACAAATCTGCGATCGCAGGAGAAGCTGCTAATGAAATAGCACCAGTGACTAATAGTGTAGAGATATGTGTGGCTTTCATTGTCTGAGTAAGTCTCCTAACCTTCAAAATTTTACTAATGATTTTTAATATTTTGATGTATATCTTGTGTGTGTATACTTCAAAATATTAAAGCATTTAGGTCATTAGATTTCATCTTCATGTATTTGGATTAATTCGACCAATCTGTCGGTCACCAAAACCAATATTCCTTTAACAGCAATGTTTTAAGCCATCTTGTTGTTCTATCCACAACAGAAAAAATAAACTTTATAATGGCAAATCTTTAACCTAACAAAATAATAACTTTACACAACTTTCACATTAACGATTTTTTTTAATTAAATTACGATTAATTAAGGCGTGTCATTAAATTAATGGAAAGTACTTTTCTCTAATTAATAATAAAAAAGGCTCGATCTGCTGGTAACAGTGCAGTGGGGAAGTGCTTGTGCAAATTCCTCTGTTATTGACACGTCATAAACTTGTAGAGATGATTTTTAGTGTTGAGAGTATGACAGCAAATATTTTAGAAGTACGAAATGTCCACGCAGGATATATAAAAGGTCTAAATATTTTACAAGGAATTGATTTTTGTATTGCTCCAGGGGAATTAGTAGCGGTAATTGGTCCGAATGGTGCAGGTAAATCTACTTTAGCCAAAACTATATTTGGTTTACTTTCTCCCAATCAGGGTGAAATTATCTTTAAAGAAAAAAATATTGCAGGACTAAAATCAGACAAAATTGTCAAACAGGGTATGTGCTATGTTCCTCAAATCACTAATGTTTTTGCTTCTCTTTCGGTGGATGAGAATTTAGAAATGGGAGCTTTTATTCGTACTGGATCTCTTAAATCACTTAAGGATACTATTTATAGCATGTTCCCAAAGTTGGGTTCGCGTCGTCGTCAGAAAGCAGGAACACTATCAGGGGGAGAAAGACAAATGTTGGCAATGGGCAAAGCCTTGATGTTGGAGCCAGATTTGCTTCTTTTAGATGAGCCTTCTGCTGCTCTTTCTCCAATTCTAGTTAGTTCAGTATTTGAGCAGGTAAAGGCAATCAATCAAACAGGTACAGCTATTGTACTAGTAGAGCAAAATGCTAAAAAAGCCTTGGCAATGGCAGATCGAGGGTACGTGTTAGAAAACGGAAAAGATCGTTTTGAAGGAACAGGAGCAGAGTTGCTTAACGATCCTAAAGTCGGAGAACTCTATTTGGGAGCAGCTTTTAAATCCGATTGATTTAAGACAGGGTCTAGAGTCTTTAGTCTAAACCTTAAACAAAAAAGCAGTACATTTGAACGATTCTAGTTGAGACTCAAGTTAAATAATTGAGTTTGTGGTTGTCTTAATTTAAAATTGTGTATATGAAGTAATGAAAGTTTATATATTTTTATATCGTTACTCAAAGATGGAAGATAGTTCCCAGGTATTATAAATAATGGCATATAGAATTTAGCCACACTTTTATAGATCTGATTTTGGTAAATTTTTAGGAGACAGCATGGATTTTGTAACAAACATTTTTAGCGTTTTTGGTAACA
>CAKZYI010000460.1 GCA_937884735.1 uncultured Pleurocapsa sp. | reverse complement strand
GCTGTATTCTTGGACAATATAGTGAGTCCTCGCTCTCGTTCGAGGTCTTTGGAGTCCATGACGCAATCTGGTACATCTTCTCCTTCGCGGAAAATCCCCGTTTGTTTGAGTTGTGCATCTACGAGAGTCGTTTTACCATGATCGACGTGGGCAATAATTGCAATGTTGCGAATAGGAAGAGACATAAGGATTGGTCTATAGACTTTTGTGTCGTTAGCTCAAAATTTCTTAACAATTATAACTCAGTTCTGTTTTTATTGATATTTAGATGTTATGAGAAACAAATTAATGAAGCGCAATCGAATTTTCTGGTTAGTGGCAATTGCAGGTATATTCTTTGACCAAATATCTAAGATTTTGGTAGTGCAAAAATTTGCCGAGATTAATAGTACTTTTCCTATTTGGGAAGGAGTATTTCACTTTACTTACGTAATTAATACTGGTGCGGCATTTAGCGTATTTAGCGGACTGGTAGAAATATTACGCTGGGTTTCTTTAATAGTTAGTCTGTTATTAATAATTTTTGTTTGGTATAGTCCTAGGCTTAGTTTGTCAGAGCAATTGGGATATGGATTTATTTTAGCGGGTGCTGTAGGAAACGGCATCGATCGCTTTTTGTTTGGCTATGTAGTAGATTTTTTGGATTTTCGCTTAATTAATTTTCCCGTGTTTAATATTGCAGATATCTCTATCAATATTGGAGTAGTTTTACTCTTGTTGGCAACTTTTAGTAAACCTTAAAATAATTAAAAAATATCCCTCAACCAGATATACGCTTCTGGTCAGGGATCGATTACATATACGTACCAACTTAGATTAGGACAGTACAAAAGTTATTAGTTCGCAAGTAGCAAGTAGCAAGTAGCAATTTTTCTAAGTGTCCTAACTTTGATACGTATTGCTATATTTGTGTCAATAAAACTCAATTACTGAATTTTGTCGTTGCTGATTTTCTAAGCTGTTCTATAGGTTCTATAATTAATATTGGGGAAAATATTGTCAATTGCTTCAACTTTTTCCAACCAGCCAGAATCTATTTTTCCAATCAAAATATCATCATAGATTTTATTAAAGCGGAGTAAATGCGATCGCGTTCGGCGAATAGCATAGGGCACCATCGTACCAGTACGCATAATAAATGCCCAATCAGAAGACTGTGCCAGTAAAACTTCTCTTGCAGCCTGATTTAAAGCACGCCACTCCAATTCATCAGCGGGTTCACGATTTGCCAGCTTGATCATTCTCTCTGCTGCTTTGTGCAGATGAGGATAAATCCAAGCGTTTGTATCATTTAACCAATACTCATGAAATCCTTTATAACCCCAACTAGATTGGGAAGGACGACATACCTGTTGAGTGGGTTGTTGTTGAAGATACTCAGACAAGTGAGTCATATCATAGGTACTTTGGTCGTACCAACTCTTACGGAATAGAAAATCAATAAATTGAGGTCCTTCATACCACCAATGACCAAATAATTCTGCATCATAAGGAGAGACAACAATTGGCGGGCGTTGCAACATTCCGTTCAAATTTTGAATTTGCTGCCCTCGGTTGTACATAAAGTTACCAGCATGTTCTGCTGCTTTTTCTCTTGCCCAATAAGGATCGTACAGACCTTTTTCTGATAAGCCACCATCGCGACTGCTGATTTTGTGATACTTGATTCCTGTATTTTTACGCTGACCGTTGGGCATTATGTAGGGCTTGATATATTCATACTCAGCCTCCCATCCCAAATCTTTGTAAAATTCGCGGTATTCTATCGCGCCAGGGTATCCCACTTTAGAAGACCAAACCTGTTGAGAAGATTCATGGTCGCGTCCAAAAGCAGCAACTCCTGTTTCAGTATAAATCGGCGCGTAAGAGCCATAGCGAGGGCGAGGACGAGCATAGAGAATACCATGTCCATCGGTTAAAAAGTAACGCAAGCCAGCATCAGCTAGCATTCTTTCTACACCTTCATAGTAGGCACATTCTGGCAACCAAATGCCTTTTGGGGGACGACCAAAGTTTTCTTCATAGTGTTCCGTCGCTACTTTAATCTGCGACCATACAGCCTGGGGATACATCTTCATTAAAGGAAGATACCCATGGGTAGCACCGCAGGTAATAATATCTAGGTTGCCACTATCAAGAAATTGTTTAAAGGCTAATACTAAATCGCGATCGTATCCTTCCCAAGTCTGACGAATTTGACGAAAAGAATTAGCATAGTACTCTGCCAAATAAAGCATATGTCCGTTATGCTGATGGCGATCTATTTCTTTATCGATTAATTCTTGTAGTTGGGCAAGATGAGCGTCATAGCGGTCTTGTAACAATTCATCCCGCAGCATAGACACCAAAGGAGGTGTCATGCTCATAGTCATTTTAAAATCAATTCCATCCCGCTTCAAGTTTTCAAATACCTGGAGCAAGGGAACATAAGTTTCAGTAATGGCTTCAAACAACCATTCTTCTTCTAGAACAAAATCACTTTCTGGATGTCGGACGAAAGGTAGATGAGCGTGTAAGACAAGGGCAAGATAACCAAGAGCCATGATGTAATATATCTAAAAATTTTTTATGACCTGAATTAAGGAACTAAGGCAATCTGGGTAAATTTTATGATATCTTAATAATGTATTCTGAGAAAGTTTAGCTAACAAAAAAATGCTTTTTGATAGTGGCTTTTAGTAGGCTACACTGAGCTTTTCACCTTTGCTCAATAGTAATATTACCTGCCGCGTAAAAATCAAAAAATAGTTGAGTATAGTTGCTGTCTTACTTTATATTCTAAAGTTGTAAAATGCTTTTGTTGAATCTGCTAGGTATCTATATATAGTGTTGCAATTTAATGAGCAGTATCCCGATCCTCGCCAAAACAATACAGAAAAAGTATTGCTTCAACTATTATTATTTATCGACAATCGTCCTTCTTCAGAGAAGCAAGTCAAGCAAGTTCAAGATTATTTGAAAAATCTTCAATCTAGCTACTCTTTTAATTTAGGGGTAATTGAAATAGAAAAGCAGCCTCATTTGGTTGAGTATTTGAAACTTGTAGCTACTCCTGCTTTGGTTAAAATATCTCCAGGTAGAAAGCAGACCCTGGCTGGTAGTAATTTAATCGAGCAGCTAGAAAAATGGTGGCCTCGATGGCAAGAAATTCAAGACCAGTCAAACAGCATCAATTCTGAAGAAAAATTGGTAGGGAACTTTGAGGGCGTAAGCTTAGAGCAGGAAGCCAATTATGCTGAAAAAATTAAGTTATCTGACGAAATATTTAGTTTGAAGCAAGACAAAGAGCAATTAAAGGCTCAATTGCGCTTTAAAGACCAAATTTTGGCGATGTTGGCTCACGATTTACGAACACCTTTGACCGCAGCTTCAATGGCGTTAGAGACTATTGAACTATCGGAAAAAAACAAGAAAATAGACGAACTTAAATTAAAATCTCTCAAGCAAAAACTTTTTCAACAGGCAAAAAATCAGTTTGGCATTATGGAGCGCATGATTGGGGATCTTCTACAAAATTCTCAAGGGGTTGATGCCAAACTACAGGTCAAGCCATCGGTTATGAGCTTGCAACCTTTATGTCAGGACATCATAGCTCAGTTTGATTCTCGACTAAAGCAGAAATCAATGACTTTTCAAAAAGATATCCCTCAAGATATTCCTGATGTATATGCTGATGAAGAATTAATTCGACAACTAATCAGTAATTTGATTGATAACGCAATCAAATACACCCCGAAAGAAGGAAAAATTTCTCTTTCTGTGTTGCATCGTACCAATCAGAAAGTTCAGGTAAGTATCTGTGATACTGGGCTAGGTATTCCTCCTGAAAAGAGAGAAAGAATTTTTGAAGACAATTTTCGTCTTAAACGCGACCGCGCCGAGGAAGGTTATGGGATAGGATTGGCTATGTGTCAGCAGATTGTCTGCGCTCACTACGGTCAAATTTGGGTAGAAAGTTCTCCTGGAGAAGGAAGTTGTTTTCAATTTACCTTGCTTGTTTACAAATAAAATAACCCCAATTAATCGATATTAACCAGGGAATTGATTATGAACATTTAAGATTGTGGAAATTATTTAGATTTTCTTCTTTTTCTAGTGGAAGATTTTCTCATATTGGGAGGGATTGCCAAGCTTTGAATAACCTGATATTTACGATCTTCTTCCATTTGTTTGAGTTCGGTGTAATCAAGCCAGTGGATGCAGTTTACTGGACAGGTATCCCTTGCTTCTTCAATTAGCTCTTCTGTATCTCCATCTTGATTAAATACCCTCGCTCGACCATGTTCTGGCTCTATATAAAAGGTGTTGGCTGCAACATGAGCGCAGTTTTTACAGCCAATACAAATATTTTCGTCTACGTATACACCTTTTTGTCGCCATACTCCACCCAACTCTGGCTCAAATCCAGTTCTTTCAGCGATATTTCGTAACATACCACCCAACTCTGGCTCTGAGCCATTTTTTGGAGAGGGAGAAAAATCGGACATTAGGCACTCCAGCGTTGGACAACTAGACGAATTGAGCCATCTTCTTGATTTTGTTGTTCGGTGATGTTAAATCCTTGGTTGGTAGTCTCATTGACAACAGTATGATAAGCATAACGTTGTGTTACCTGGCGTAAAAAGCCCTGAACGGTTAAAGGCTGCTGCCAATATTGTAAATCTGCTACTAATTCGTATTCACTGCCATTCCAGCTAAAACCAAAGTCGTAGTCGTTAGCTTGCTCTACTACTACATCAGCTTTGTGGGTTTGTCCTTGATAACCTCTGACAATTCCTGGCCCGTTTTTCCAATCTACATCTAGATCATTAAGAGCAGATTTTAAAGAATCTAAATTGCGAATTTTCGTTTTAATGTTGCTGAAATGTGACATAAGTTTCTTTGGTTAATTGAAATAGAAATATGGTAAAAATGTTCTGTTATTGATAAAGCGATAGGCTTTAGGCACGCTTTGTATCACCAATCACTATAGTTACTTTGAGTAGCTACAGTATTTGATTGACTTGTATTTTGAGCATAATAGTCAGAAGTTGGTTTTTGATCCACAACCACTCCCAACTGCGCTTCAATTGCCGCTGTCACCTCTTGACAAGATGAACCAACAATTCCTGTCACAGTTTCTTTTACCCGTCCATCGTGATAAATAATAAATTCTAATGTTTCCATTGAGTATGCTCTATACCGTTTGATTGGCATTCAACTGCGAGCGTTGAAAACTTATATGGTTAGTTTACAGAACCATGCTTTTTTGTTATATCGTTCAAGCTATAGATATTTTGAACAATTGCTTTATTAGTATGAGAATCTTATCAAAATTTAATAGTAGATGCTCAGATTACTGCTACATATTTTAAGTTTTCCGTAATATATGTTTAGAGTCAAGCAAATAGGGAAGGTAAAAAACATTTTTTTAATAAAAAGATACAGTATTTAAAATTACTCTATGAAATAATCGGTAATAAAAGATAATTTTAAATTTATTTAGTTTTATCGCCCCCGCAAGCTCGGATAATAAAATCTGTTATGTGTTGAAGTTAAAGCTAGAAATGATTACAAACAAAACAGCCAGTCCAATTCGTGTCGGTGTTTTAGGCTTTGGTGGTTTGGGACAAGCCGCAGCTAGAATTCTAGACCCCAAAGGAGAAATGGTCTTAGTCGCCGCAGCAGACCAGAAGGGTTATGTTTACGATTCGACAGGTATTGATATAGATTTGGCAATTTCTACCTATCATTCCAGACATTCTGTAGGACATTTGCCTGGAGGCGGTGTTCTCAGCAGGGATAGTATTAAAGACCTGATTGGTAATTCCCAAGTAGACGGATATTTTTTGGCTTTGCCCAATTTACCTAATACCTTTATGGCGGATGTAGCCAGAGAGTTTATTGCATCTGGATGGAAAGGAGTATTGGTCGATGCTCTCAAGCGTACCAGTGCGGTGGAGCAATTAGTAGAATTACAATCGGACTTGCAACAAGCAGGAATTACTTATTTAACAGGCTGTGGTGCGACTCCTGGCTTATTAACCGCAGCAGCAGCAGTAGCAGCGCAAAGTTTTGCCCAAATCCACAGCATCAAAATTACCTTTGGAGTGGGGATTGCTAACTGGGAAGCTTATCGTGCAACTATTAGAGAAGATATTGCTCATATGCCTGAATATGATGTGGAAACTGCCAGAGCAATGACTGATGAAGAGGTGACTGCACTATTAGACAAAACCTACGGGACTTTTTCTTTGGAATATATGGAACATGCCGACGATATTATGCTGGTATTGGCTGGT
>CAKZYI010000459.1 GCA_937884735.1 uncultured Pleurocapsa sp. | reverse complement strand
ATGCCCCATAAACTCGAACAACAGGTCAAAATGTTCGATGTTCACCCAGATCTTGCCATAGTTAACAGTGGTTTTCGGATGATCTCTGAAGAGGGAGAAGAAATACAGGATATTGAACGCTGGCATAATATTCCCGATCTTACTCCTGAAATTTGGCTACTCCACAAACCTGTTCTACCTTCGGCGATGATGTTTAAAAAATCATGGTTATTAAAGGTAGGAGGATTCGATCCTCGATTTTCGGCTAGTGAAGATGTAGATGTTGTTTTGCGAATGATAATTTTGGGTTGTAAAAGTACTTGGTTGAAGGAGATTACCGTTTACTATCGTCAGCACGAAACTAGTGCTAGCTGGCGTAATCCCACCAAACAAATGGCTAATGCAGAGTTGATGCAAGAGTGCTTTTTTTCCCGCGAAGATATTCCTCAAAATTTACGTCGCTTAGAACGTCAATCACGCTATGATTTCTTGGTCTGGATTGCTGGCGTACTTTATCAGGCTGGTTGTATGGCTGAAATGATTGATTATCTCAAAAACTCATAGAGCTATACTCCCTATAGCAGGTCAGAAACCATTAGCCAATGGGTGAGCAGTTTTCAAAATAGTGCCAAATTGAATGCTCATCCTTTTGATGCTTATGCTTTGAGCAAATTATCTTTGTGGCAAGAATTAATCACACAAATGCGCCTGACTAAGTTGTTGGATACCTACTCAGACAAAGCCACCGAATATCAAGTATTGTCGCTTCAAAAGCCAGATTTAGCTAATATTTCTCTTTATAGTGCAGCTTATGCCTATTTGGGAGATAAATTAGTTGCTGAAAATGATTTGGAACAGGCATTGATTTGGTTACGCAAAGCGATCGCCCTAGAGCCTAACAACTGCTGGTATCACGACCGCTTAGGTGCTGCTTTAACTAAAGTATATGACCTTGATAGTGCAGTAGCCAGCTTCCGCCAGGCTATTCGTCTTAAGCCTACCTATCAGCCTTATAGAGCTAAATTAAACACTGCTTTAAGACTACAAAAAAGTTGGCGTGAGTTGACGGATTATTGTCAGCAAAGGATAGATACTCCCAGGAATGGGGATAAGTTAAACATGTTGATGATCTTTCCCTATCCTCCCTATCCTCCCCTATAAGGTGGGGCATCAATTCGGATGTTTGAACAGATCTAGTATTTTGGTAGTCGTCACAATTTGACGGTAGTGTCTTTTGTTTTTGATGATGCTGATCTAAAAATTACCTCGGATCTAGAGCAATATTGCGATCGCGCATTTATGCTCAAACTAGGGACACCCATTGAACCTTATGGTCAAGATCGTCCACGACAACTGTACAATTTTACAACGTGGAACATGTGGCGAGTTTTGCAACAGCTTAGTCAGGTTGACTTTGATGTGGTTTCCTTTGATTTTATTGTTGCTTCAGTTTATCATGGGCTATTTTGCGATCGCTTTACCGTTCTCAACGAACACAATATTGAATCTCGACTTCTAAGCCGTTGTGCAGCCGCCGATAAAAATAATTTAATTCCTACCTTAGCTCAAGAATTAGATGCAGCTAAAGCTTTTGTAGATTCAGAAACAGAAGCGAAATTACTCGAAGAATATGAAAATCAAAATTGGCACAAGTATCCATTACGAACAGTAGTCAGTCAAAAAAACAAACAGGAGTTAGATAGTCGCTGCCATCTAGGTAAAACTTTAGTGAATAATATTCAGCCTGTAGGTAATTTTAATAGTGGCAAAATATTGTTTATGGGAACAATGAGTTACTATCCAAATATAGATGGAGTTTTATATTTTGTAGAAGAAATATTACCTATTGTTTGGCAACAAAAACCTGATATTTCTTTTTGTATTGCTGGTCGCGAACCGCCAAAAATTATTCAAAATTTGGCTGTTGATAATCCTTTGATTGAAGTTATTGCCGATCCAGAAGATATGAGCTTGGTTGCAGCAAAATGTAATATAAGCGTTGTTTCTCTTCGTTCTGGTAGCGGAACACGAATTAAAATTTTACACTCAATGGCAATGGGTTTACCTGTAGTCTCTACAAGTGTTGGTTGCGAAGGGTTAGATATAAGCGATCGCCAGCATCTATTAATTTACGATCTTCCTAGCAATTTTGCTCAAGGAATTGTAGAATTATTTGAAAATCAAGAACTATGGCAATTATTACAAAACAATGGTCGTCAGTTAGTAGAAAATAATTATAATTGGACGAAAGTATTTAATATTTACGAACAGGAGCTATTAAAAAACAAAGTTTCTATTTTTGATTAATTATCAAATAAATTAAAATATGTTTTTTTTAGAATACAACTTACTAAATACAGCTCACTATTTTAATTCAAGAAAAAGTTTAGCTTATTTTCCAAATCTTCAATTAAATATGGTTTGCAAAGATAATCATCAAATCCAGAATTGAGAATGTGCTCTTTTTGATGGGTAAAAGCCAATCCCGTTACAGCAATTATAGGAATACGACTAGTGGAAAGATTGCTTCTGAGCATTCTGGTTAAGCTTATTCCGTCAACTTTGGGCATTACAATATCCATCAAAATTAAATCAGGCAATTTATCTTTAGCTAAGTCTAAGGCTGCTTGACCATTCTGTGCCACTATATGCTCGCAGCTATATAAATCTAACGATCCGCAGGCATACATTACATTATCCTCGTTGTCATCAACAACCAATACCAAAGGACTACATTTCGCTCTGCTTTTATCTTTTAACAATAGCTGTTGGTTTAACATTGCTTTTTAGTAAGGTGACTAAACAGATTTTCCTTTAATGTCAGTAAGTTACTAAAAACCAATAAAATATTGACGTTCAAAAAAGATCTATTGCGATCGCTATGTCAAAACTTACTTTGGTTAGAACTAAAGAAAACATTAAGCTAGCTGTTTCATATCTTCGCACAACTTAACATTTTTTGCATGTTTTACTTTCGAGGATAAATCACAGTTGTTATATTCTGCAAAAGCGATCAGTTCTGAAAAATTAGATTTTTCTTAGAAACATCTATGAGTGATTTAATCTTATTTAAAAAATTGTTGACATCAAAAGGCTTATGACAAACTGCATCAACGCCCCTGACATCTTTAATATTTAAATTTGAGTTAGCGGTCAATAATATAATTGGAATACTTGATGAGCGGTATTTGTTTTTGAGGTGCCAAACCATTTCCAAACCAGATATATCTGGCATCATCAAATCCAGAATAATCAAATCTGGACATTGCTTACTAACTTCCAATAATCCTTTGGTGCCACTGTTGGCAGATGTAACTCTGTATCCATCGCTTTGAAGCAACAACTCCATTAACAATAGATTGTCTTCACAATCATCTACCACCAGAACGTTAAAGCCTTTCTTGCAATTCACTCATCTCACCTATTGCTTGTGAATTTTTGTAGCCTAAACAACATTTTACTTAGTTTATAAAAACTACGTATCTATACAAAGATAGATCTACAGAAAAAACTAATCTTCGTAAATCCGACATTCCTGAGCATCAGGATTTTCAGCACAATAGGCTTCTAGAGAACTAACTGTCTTTTTTTCTTCCCGTTTATGGGCAGCAGCAGCCTGTAATTCTTCTACTTCGTCCCAAGCAGCAGCACATTCAGGAGAAGTGTCACCTTTAGCCGCACAGACAGCACGAGCTTCCTCGCGGGCGACATCTAGTCTATCCTCGATATATAGTTGCTTGGGTTTTTCTACAAAATCACCTTTTTTAATAATGTCGCTGACAGAAATAATTCCCAGCAGTTTTTCTTCGATTACTGGGGCGCGACGGATACGAGTATTAGCAAATAAACGAGCTACATATTCCACGCCCAAATCAGGATTAACTGTAATGCAGGGTTTGGTCATGATTTCGTATACCCGCATGTTCTTAGGATCGTGTCCAAATGCTGCTATTTTGTAGACAATATCAGTTTCTGTAATAATTCCATAAGGATCGGCTTGACTACGACGTTCCACAATCAAAGCTCGTAAACCTTTATCCTTCATGATTTTCACGGCTTCTGCTACCGTTGCCGAACCACTAATAGTGATGACATTAGCAGTCATGATATCTCTGGCTGAAAGCATTAATTTTTAGCTCCTAAAATTGAAATAAAATTAGTTAATGAAAAGGTGGAATTTTAATCTTTTACGCTGACAGTTGTGTACTAGACCAATAGTGTTTTGGTCTAATGGGAGTAGAAACAGTTGGAAGATAATTGTTGGTATTTTGTTTTCTGGCAATTACAGATGTAGTAGAAGAATGAGCATCAATTACTTTGCCATTAACAGAACAAGTAATCAATAAGTAATCACAACTCGGACATTCTGTTTTGATTATTTGATTTTCAGGACAACTATTAGCTAGTTTTATTTTACTTGTCAGGTGAGTACGCAGTGCCAAACTACCGCAATCAGAGCATCGGACAGTATAAGTTTGATTCATGACTAAATCTCTTTGGCGAAATTGATAGAAGAAAATAGAGACAATGGTTATAGTTTTACAATGCCTCTATTGCGCTGACAAACTTTAAGCTTTGATTTGGGTTTCTAAAATATCGTTATAGGTTTCGTAAGGCTGGGAACCAAAAACGTTTTCTACTATTTCTACATCTTTGAAAACTAGCACCGCAGGAATGCTTCTAATGCCATACTTTTTCGCCGATTCTTGGTTTTGGTCGAGGTCAACTTTGACGATAGTAACGCGATCGCTATATTCTGTAGCAAGGCGATCAATCAAAGGTGCAATAACTTTACAAGGGCCGCACCAAGTCGCAGTATAGTCAACTAGTACAAGCTTTTCTTCTGTAATTAATTGTTCTAATTTCTCTGAATCAACAAAATTTGCTTTAGTAACAGAAGTCATAATATTAGTCCTTTTATTAAATATTTTTTGAGTTTTTGATTAAAAGCCTGGGGTTTTTTAATAGAGTTCATCTTCTTGATGAGTCACAATTTTGCAGTCAGAAGCAGGATATGCCACACAAGTTAGAACAAATCCCTGTTCCATTTGGTCATCATCTAAAAATGCTTGATCCGATTGATCTACGCTTCCTTCGAGGATTTTACCCGCGCAGCTAGAACAAGAACCCGACCGACAGGAAATAGGAAGATCTAAATCATTTTCTTCAGCAGCATCAAAAATATATTGGTCATCTGCGACTTCAATAGTTTGATTTAATCCTTCTGCTTCGTTAATTAAAGTTACTTTATAAGTTGCCATGATTTAAAACTTGTTAGCTAATTATTTGGAGATGAAGCTTTTCTTGGTAAGCTTAGATCAAGAAAGCCCCTTTATCTCTTTGGTTTTTATGAGCGTGGAAAATCTCAATAATGAAACTTGGCACAGATTGGAGCAAGGAAGAAAAGCGAAGGCTGCTCAAGGAGGCTACGCTGGTTATGGTTCTCCTGCATTTGGTCAAAAGGCTGTAGACGGGGAATTAGTAATTAATTCTCAAGAACAAGAGATTATTGAATTGATTCGTCGTCATCACAAATCTGGTAAATCTCTTCAACAGATTGCTGATTGGTTAAACGGCAATGGCTATAAAACCAAGCGCGGTCAACAGTGGCGTAGAATATCCATTAAGCGGGTTTTAGACCGTTTATATGGTAAGAACAACAAGATCTCTGGCGTTCGTAAACCTTCTTGAAATCATAAACCTAAAACTAAGTTTGAAGATTATGAAATAAAGCTTTTGACGCTCAACCTGTAACATCTCTCATAATAACCTTAAACGAACTCAAAAATACATCTAGAGAAGAACAAAGCTATTTTTACCGTTACATCTGTCTACATGATTTTTTTCGCATCATAGCTCAAACAAGCCCAAACTATAGACAAACAAAGAATTTAGCATAGTTGTTTCATTATTAGAATTGAACAACTTTTTACCTTAACAAAACTTCAAATAAAGCAAATTTTGTATATCTTGAAGCTAAGAAATAAAAGTCGATTAGCTAGTCCACATCAAATCTGTTTTATAAATGGAATTTAATAACCACTTTCTTGATGAGCATTCCCAAGGGAGTAAAACGCCTGCGGACTCCCGCTTTTTTGCTTCTCCAGACCTAAAAGCAGCCGTAGATCGAGAGCCTCTAATTATTCCCCCAGATACGCCTTTGGTGGAGGCAATTAATATGATGGGTCAAGCCAGAGGAATAAGTTGTGAAGTAGAAGAAAAAAATCTAAAATCTGAGTTTTCTGTAGCCCAATTAAACCACTGTAGTTGTGCTATGATTATGCAGCAAAGGCAGCTTCTGGG
>CAKZYI010000458.1 GCA_937884735.1 uncultured Pleurocapsa sp. | reverse complement strand
TTGTAATATCTTTGGGACAGCCATACAATCAGGAAGGTGGCATTAGAATAGGTACTGCTCAACAATATTAGCCAACGCAACCTTGGATGTTTAATAAATACATCAACAATAATTGTTTTTATACTCTGAATTTGTTGAATATTTTCGGTTTCAAAATGGCGTTTGGGTTCTACCAAAGTAAATGATAAACATAAATAAAGAACCAAACAAATCGTTTGCAGATAAAATGGATAAACTAGATTAATTTCTGCTACCGCAGCACCAACCAAACCACATATTGCTTCAGTAATACCTGCGATCGCAACTAGTCTACCTTCTAAGGTTCGGTAAAAACTTTCCCTCTTTAATTCTAATAAAGTTTCATAGGCGATCGCCGTGTCTGCACCACTAATTAAACTAACCGCTACTCCTGCTAAAATTTCGGCGATCGCAAAGGCAAAAAAAGAAGTACCAGTACAGTAACAAAGCCAGCCCCCTAGCCAGACTGCACTACCCACTACCAAACAAAACTTGCGTCCTAGCTTATCAGCAATATATCCAGAAGGAACTTCTAAAAATAAAATCGATAAAGATAAAATTGTTTTTAACAATACTGCCTGTTCGAGATCGACTCCATGACTTTGGTAAAACAAAATAATTGTTGGAATAGGAAACCAAGCAAAAGCTAATCCTCTAAGAATTGATAATTTCCAAATATTTGAACTGATTGATTTTGTAGCCATCTTAATTTTTGGCAGTGATTCTTAATCTATTGGCTATTGACAAATATGCAAATTCATAGTGAGTTACAAAATATCAAATACTAGTAGTTGAAGCTCACGAATATAACTAGAAAATGGTATTTTAATCTCAAAAGACTTTAGTTATCAAAATCATTTTAATTTCATCGTTATTATTACCAAATTTTAAAATCAAAATGAAGCCTACTTTCAAAGATACCTTGGCTTGGGAGCAAGCCCAAGTCTTGATGCAGCCTGCATTGTTGAGAATCATCGATAATATCAGGCGAGAATTAGACACATCTAATTGGAAGGGAAACTATCGAGAAGTTTCTTCTCCTATTCCTGGCTATCATCTTTGCTTGAGTCGTTGCGATCATCAAGTAGAAATTGATGTTTGGGAGCTATGTTATCAGGTTTGTTTTAATAAGTATGAGCCTGTTCGACATATTTTTAGTCATGAGGATGAAACTGCCTATCCTGTAGAGATAGATACTAGATTAATTGATGATTTGGGTGAAATAGATTGGCAACTATTAGAATCTAAAGCTCAACTATATGTCAGAAAAGTTTTTAGTACTTTGCCCAATTAAAAATTGCTGATTAATAATAGTTTCTAAAATTGCAATCCAAGTTTTATATGAATCTAATAAAAAAAAGCTGGATTTATTTTGTATGTTTTCTATTTATATATCTAAGCTGGATAACTCCTGTTAATTCAGGAGTATTGAACAACAATAAATTAACTATATCTATTGGCAACGAACAATCTTGGACTGGCAGAAATGGTACGGGAAATCTGAGCTACTATGGATGCGATCAAAAGTGCCAGTGTATTTATCTGACAGGAGGAAAGATGACCTGTCGTAATGGAGTTTGCCTGATTAAATGGCAAAATAATAGTTTTTCTTATCTACTATCTTCACCCATCACTAAAGACAGTGATAGCCAGCAATATTCAAGTACTCTAACTATTTTATCTGGCGATCGCACCATTGCCAAAGAAGAACTATATCCCAAAGCTTTTGATAATACAGACTCTTAAAATATATGAACATTGAAATTGTCAAGCTGAACCCAGCCGCAGTTATTCCTCACTATGCACATCCAGGGGATGCAGGATTAGATCTCTTTTCGATCGATCGAGCAGAAATACCCCCAGGAGAAACTAAATTAATTCAAACAGGGATTGCGATCGCACTTCCAATTAACACAGAAGCTCAAATACGTCCTCGCAGTTGTTTGGCATTAAAACATTCAATTACCGTTCTAAATTCTCCAGGGACAATTGATGCGGGTTATCGTGGCGAAATTGGCGTAATTTTGATTAACCACGGCAAAAAATCTTTTCAAATTACCCCTGGGATGAAAATCGCTCAGATGGTAATCGCTTCTATTATTCAAGCCAAGCTAACAATAGTAAATCAATTAGATGAGACTTCTCGATGTACTGATGGGTTTGGTTCTACTGGAACATTTAAATATTAATTGAGTAATTTTATGGTCTAGTTTATTATTTTGCCGTTTGAGACAAGCTAACAGTAGCAAAATAACTATATAAGGCTTATCAAAGCACTGGACATCTTGGTTATGCGGTATTATGCAAACAGTAATTATATTATTTTACTGTTTTTATGATGATTTTAATGTTTTATAGTGAATGCTTATGCACTTTAACCACATGTAAATACAGCAAGAAAACATTGCTATAGATATTATGACCATAATAATTAATTATTTATAGTTCTTTTTATTGAATCTAAAAAAAGTTACTTTTGTTACTTTATCTTTTTTTAAGAAGTATTAATAAAATATTAAGATAACCTTAGTACTTATGACTTTGGATTTATAACTTAGGAGAGATGCACTACTTAAAGTGTGTTTTGTATATTGGTTTTAACTTGTAAACCATTATAGATTAATTAATAATAATTATCCCACCAGTCATGTTATCGAAAAGTAGAGGAAAAGTTGCTTTAATCTCTGTACACGGAGATCCTGCTATAGATATTGGACAAGAAGAAGCAGGTGGTCAGAATGTCTACGTTAAAGAGGTAGGAGAAGCCTTAGCTCGCCAAGGATGGCAAGTAGACATGTTTACTCGTCGCAGTAGTGTAAACCAGGCAGAAATTGTGGAACACAGCCCAAACTGCCGAACTATTCGCCTCACAGCTGGTCCACAAAAATTTGTTCCTAGACAAAAAATATTCAGTTTTTTACCTGAGTTTCTCCAAGAGTTTATTGACTTCCAGGCTCGTCAGCAAACTATATATCCCATAATCCATACAAACTACTGGCTTTCTGCTTGGGTAGGAATGGAACTCAAAAAGCTTCAAACAGTTCAGCATTTGCATACATATCATTCATTGGGTGCAGTTAAATACAACTCCATAAACGCTATCCCTCTTATTGCAAGGACTCGTCTACGAGTTGAAAGACAGTGTCTAGAAAGTGCAGATATGATTATTGCTACATCTCCTCAAGAGCAAGAACATTTGCTAGTTCTTTTTCGATCGCTTGTATTGAATTAAGGTAACATTACAGTTATTCCTTGCGGTACTAATATTGATTGTTTTGGCAGTATCGACCCAGATGCAGGTAGAGCCAAGATCGGAATCGAGCCAGAAGAAAAACTAGTAATGTATGCGGGACGCTTCGATCCCCGCAAAGGAATTGAAACTTTAGTAAGAGCAGTTGCCAAGTCAGAAGTAAAACGCCACAAAAATCTTAAGTTAATGATTGTTGGCGGCTACACTCCTGGGGAAAAAGACGGTATTGAAAAAGAGCGTATTGCTAGCATTGTCGAAGAATTGGGTATCGAAGACATTACCATCTTCACAGGCAAAGTACGCCATCAAGAATTAGCCTACTACTATGCTGCGGCTGATGTTTGTGTAGTACCGAGCCATTACGAACCTTTTGGGTTAGATGAGATTGAAGCAATGGCTTCTAGGACTCCCGTAATAGCTTCTAAGGTGGGGGGATTAAAATTTTCTGTGGCAGACAATAAAACAGGGCTTTTGGTTGCTCCTCAAGATGAAGCTGATTTTGCTCAGGCGATCGACTCAATTTTATCAAATCCTGAATGGCGCGAGCAATTAGGTAAAAATGCTAGAAAAAGAGTGGAAAGCAAGTTTAGTTGGGATGGAGTTGCCATTCAGCTAGATAAAGAATACTTCTCTAGATTGAATAATCTATACTCAGAAAAAGCTATACTAGTAAATGGCGAGTAGCTAGATTTTGATACCCTATCACTAATAACATATATTTAAAGGATT
>CAKZYI010000457.1 GCA_937884735.1 uncultured Pleurocapsa sp. | reverse complement strand
AAAGAAAAAATGGTCTACACCAATTATGCCCATCACAGAAGTACCAAATATTAAAGCATAGCCAAATGCCCAAAAAATCAAAATAGAAATACCAAGATCTGTCAAGTTCTTGATGGCGACGTTGATGCTATTTTTTGACCTAGTAAGTCCAGACTCCAAACACATGAAGCCTGGCTGCATTAGGAAAACCAGAAAAGTACTAAATATTAGCCACAAATAATTGGAATTCATTTATTTACCATCATCAGAGTCAGCTAGAAAGAAGCTTTAGGTTTGCTCCTTAACTGATTGTTCCCTTTTTGGCAGTGACACATACTATCTCGGCAAAATTTGCCATAAATATAAAATGAATTTAAAAAAGTAAATTTAAAACTTGTTAGTAATCCAAGCACATTGATAAGGCTGGAGGGTAAAACTATCATTGATATCTTCAATCATTTGTCCGCTAAGTAAATCTTGCCAAGGATCGATACAAATAAGATTGATGTCGGATAATAGTAATTCTTGCGGGCGATCGCTTAAATTATTAATACAGAAAATACTTTGATCGCGGTGTATGCTTTGTCGCCAAAAGGCAAATAAGGCTTTATTCATGGGATGCAGAGTATATTGAGTTGCATTGGGATGAAAAGCTGGTTGACGACGACGGATTTTGATCAGTCGCGACATTTTTTTCATCACCATAGCTTGATTGGAATTAGGGTCGTTTAGCTTTTGTTCTAACTCTTTGTAGTCCCACTTGTAGCGGTTGATCGAGCGGTTACGCCCTGTTTTTGCCATTCCTGCATAATCATTGGGAGTTGCGAGTAAACTATGAATATAAAAAGCGGGGACTCCTTCTACTGCCATCATGATTGTCTGGGAACAAAGAAATCGCTCAATTTGCCACTCATCTTCTCCCTTAACCGTACCTTTAAGGGCATCAAACAAGGATATATTTATTTCATAGGGGCTTTGTGTCCCATCAGGCTTATCCCTCATGCTGATTTTGCCCCCAAACTGCTTCATTGTCTCTAGCATGGCATTATATTCATCCTCTAGTAAGAGTCCTTCTGTAGGACGCAAGCCAATACCGTCATGGGAAGCAGTAAAATTAAAATAAGCACAGCCCAATGGTGCGGGAGGCATACTCATCATCCAAGTTTTGAGATGGTTGGATTTACCCTGTAGCAAAGCATTAAGAATTAGAGGTGGCAGGCTAAAATTGTAGATCAGATGAGCTTCGTCACGATTGCCAAAATAGCTTAGGTTTTCCCGATTAGGAACATTAGTTTCGGTAATCAAAGCCGTGTCAGGATTAATCATCTGAGTAACTTCTCGAAACAGCTTAATCAAGGCATGGGTTTGAGGTAAATGAATACAGGAAGTACCCTCAGATTTCCACAGAAAACCAACAGCATCCAGTCTGATATATTTAGAACCTTGTTTTAGGTATAAAAGAATAATATTGATAATTTCTAACAAAACATCAGGATTGGTATAGTCAATGTCTACCTGATCTGCACTATAAGTAGCCCAGATGTGCTTTTTACCATTTACCGTATCTATTTCTACCAATAATGGATTGCTGCGGGGACGTACCACCGCCGAAAGATCTGTGGCTGGATCTGCTTCAATAAAATAATCGCATCCTGGCTTAATTCCTTGTTTAAATTGTTCAAACCACTCACTCTTACTAGAAATATGATTGAGTACTAAATCCGCCATCAAATCATACTTTTTAGCAATATTTTCGATATCCTGCCAATTTCCTAATTCTGGATCGACTTGCAAATAATCAATCACCGAAAATCCATCATCAGAACTATAGGGACAAAAGGGTAGAATATGAACTCCTGTAATGGTATCTTGGAGGTTTTCTAAAAATCGACCGAGGGTTACTAAAGGCTTTTCTTCAGAAGTAGAAACACTATCACCATAGGTAATCATCAAAACATCATTTTGACTCCACTTATTAAGATTCTCCGCTACAGACTCTGCCAAATGCTCTTGAATCAGCAGATATATCTGCGTTGCTAGCTTTTCTACTATGGAATCTGAATAAATTTTGCTCAACAGTGGTTTGACCTTGGTTTCAAAATATCTAAAAGATCGATCGCTTTTAATTCCCTGTTTGATTGTTGAATATTGCTTATCCATAGATTGTTCCCTAATGAACCTCAGACTAAATCTGGTTGATTAAGATTAGTTATTTTTTGGGGAACAAAAATAACTTGGAGCTATCTCACAAAATTATGATTCATAACTTTTGAGAACGAAAATTAGACCTTATTTAAAATCGAACCCCACATAAGTAAATAACCAGAATTTATCAAACAAAAATGTTCGACGAGAGCTTTTTAGACTGTAGTGGCGCAAAATATGCATAAAAGCGATCTGATATATTAACTGGTGTTGCACAACATCAGATATTAATTTTTTGAGATAATCGTCGATGTCATTAAATCTCGATCGCTCAACCTCTCGTATGGATAGGGTACAGTCACCATTGATTCCTTTGGTGGGGGAATTGATTCGCAATAACCCAGGAACAATATCCCTAGGACAAGGAGTCGTTAGTTATCCACCACCAGAACAAGCGAACGCATCTTTGCAATCATTTCTTGCTCAATCTGATCATTTATATAAAGCTGTTACGGGAATTGCACCTTTAAAAGCCGTTATCAAACATAAACTGGCAGAAGATAATCAGATTGAAATTACGGATAAAAACTGTATAGTTGTTACTGCTGGCAGTAATATGGCATTTATGAATGCTGTGCTAGCAATTACTAAAGCAGAAGATGAAATAATACTCAATACACCCTATTATTTTAATCACGAGATGGCAATTACCATGGCAAATTGTCGTCCTGTTTTGGTTAACACAGATGATAATTACCAGCTAGATATAAACGCCATATCTCAAGCAATTACCCCCAAAACCAAAGCTATTGTCACCATTTCTCCCAATAATCCCACAGGAGCAGTATATTCTGAGGATAGCTTAAAACAAATCAATAATCTTTGTCGCGATCGCAGTATCTATCATATCAGCGATGAAGCATACGAATATTTTACCTATGATGGGGTGAAACATCACTCTGTTGGGTCTTTGAGCAACAGTAAACCTCATACAATTTCTTTATTCAGTCTTTCTAAAGCCTATGGTTTTGCTAGCTGGCGTATTGGCTATATGGTTGTTCCTCAACATCTGCTGATGCCGATTCAAAAAGTACAGGATACTAACCTAATTTGTCCCCCTGTAGTTTCCCAATATGCAGCGATGGGTGCATTAGAAACAGGAGTTAGTTATTGTCGGCAACACTTGGCAAAAATAGCTGAGGTTAGAAAAATCGTCGGGGAGCAATTAAGCTCTATTCCAGACATTTGTAGTGTGTCTCCAAGTTCGGGTGCATTTTATTATTTTCTCAAAATCAATACTAGTTTAAATGACTTGGAACTAACAAAACGATTGATAGAACAACACAAGGTAGCTGTAATTCCTGGTAGCACTTTTGGGATGAACGATGGCTGCTATCTAAGAGTAGCTTATGGTAGTTTACAACCGTCTACTGCTGAAATAGGGATAAAACGGTTAATTACTGGGTTGAAAAATATTTGTGGCGATCGCGTTACTTAAATTATAAAAGCGATCGCCTAGAATAACAAATTTAGCTTCTTGCTATGGAATCAAACTTCTACAAAATCAAGATCGCTCACCGTAATTTCCGTCATGCCAAATAGGAC
>CAKZYI010000456.1 GCA_937884735.1 uncultured Pleurocapsa sp. | reverse complement strand
GATGTGGACCTCGAAATAGAGGAAGTGATGGGAAGTTGTTTTCTTTCTTCCTGTGGTTCAGGGTGATATTGACTGGGTAAGCCATGACATCTACATGGATAACTTTCTCGGAACTTTTAGAGATATTGACGAGTCTGTCGAAGTCACAATTGATTGGATTGAAGAAAATGGTGGTTGGGAAGAGAATCTCTTAATTGTGACAGCCGATCACGACCACTACATGACTCTAACCGACGACTTTCCTGCTCTCTATCGAGAGTACGGCGGTGAAGCTTTAACTACTGCTTTCGATTCCCCTACTGCTGGTCATTACTTTGGCTCTGACCCTGAAGATAAGTATCAGTGGGGTTCTCATTCTAACCGTCCCGTTCCCGTTTATTATCAAGGTGCTGGTTCTGAAGTCCTAGATGGTTTCATTGGTGAGGGTTTTGAAAACTATGGTGTTGAAGTAGAAGGTATTCCCGATCATATAGACTTAGTACACATAGCACAAACAGCACGCACTGCCATTCTCGATGATGCTGCATCTGATGATTCTGATGACGATGAAGTCAATGTAATTAGTGGTGCTGGAGGACAAGATACCTTAACTGGTGCAGATGGTGCAGATCTATTTGTCTTAGGTGATGAATCTGGCGCATTGTACGCTGAATCTGGTTTTGATGACTATGCAGAGATTACCCACTTTGTCGGGAGTGAAGATTCTATTCAGCTTGCGGGTAGCTTAGAAGACTATTCCATCTTGGTTAATGAGCATGGTAATAATGTTGCGATCGCTTTCGACAATGATGGTGATGGTGCTTTCGACTTAGCTCATGATGAATATATTGCCTTAATTGGTAGTGGATTTGAGACTAGTGATTTAGTTTTTGTTTAGTTTTATCTTTTTCTAGATTTCTAAATTAGTTAGGGATCAAGCGCGATCGCTTTTTCTTAGGAAGGGCGATCGCTTTTTTTTATCGATGGATAATTGAACTACTCATCACCATAATGTTCTTGCAATTTGTTTAGTAACTCCAATCCTCTCTCTACCGAACCACGATTTGCTCTTAATTTAAACCTAGTTTCAGCATCATATTCTGTTAAAGCAATAGTCGCTAATTCTTCCATTAGTTTATTAACGCTAATATTTTTTGATTTGGCTAGTTCTTTTAGTCTTTCGTGCTTTTCATCGGGTAATCTAACATTAATTGCAGCCATATCTAAATAATCTCCTGTGGTTTTTTGATTTTAATTTGAGGAAACTTCAATTGATTTTGTTGGAAATCTTTAATATTGTGAGTAACAATAATATTGGCATTACCAGCAACGGCTAACTCTACTAGATAGTTATCTTTTTCATCCCTCAAATTTGGTCGCCATAGATAGTAAATTTTGATCCATTTACAACTGCTCAAAAACGCATCAAATAATTCGTTAATTTCATGCTCGTCAAAAAGCGATCGCGAACCTATCTTAGGTCTATGAATAACATCTTCATATTCAGCATATAAAGTATTGTTCATTAAAGGATAAAACTCTTGTTTTAAACATAACTCGATTAACTTTCGGTTGGCACTATACTATACTGTTTGCCAATTAATGCGCCGATAAAAACGTTAGTGTCTATAACTATTCTGGTTTTCACAAATACATGCGCCACTTTTACTCTTATCGCATTTTTTGTCAGAACGACCTTATCCAATCTTTAACCAAAAGAGAATAGTTCTCATTATCTTTTATTAATAATTGTCTGAAACCATAATACTCAGGTCAGAGATTACTCCGCCTTAAGAAGACGGACGCATGCGGCAAACCGAATTGCCTTTGCGCTTTGAACGTTGGTCAACTTTACAAGACCTCAAAAGCAAGTAGTGAGATCTTTCTATTAAAAGCAAGAGTAATTATGTCAGACAATAATAGTGTAATTTTTATTCACCCCGATGGTGCGAGTCCTTCTCACTATGCCGCAGGACGTTTTGCTTCAGTTGGTGTCGATGGCAGACTCAACTGGGATGAAATGACTAATGCAGGGGTCTATCTTGGACATTTAGACGATCGCATTACCGCAACTTCCAACGGTGGTGCGGTGGCACACGCCTATGGGATTAAGCCTTTTGCGGGAAGCTATGGATTTGATGAATTTGGGAATGAGTATAACTCCCTTTCAGGCAGAGGCGGGACAATTATGGAAGAAGCGATCGCAGAAGGTAAAGCAACTGCGGTCATTAATTCTGGTTTTATTGCCGAACCTGGAACGGGCGTTTTCCTATCTGATGTGGAAAGCCGTCGCGAAGTAACCGAAATCACTGCCGAGATTGTGGAATCTGGGGTTAATGTGATTATGGGTGGTGGAGAAATTCACTACTTACCTGTAGGTACAGTAGGACGCTTTGGGGAAGAAGGTGTTCGCGAAGACGGACGCAACTTAATCGAAGAAGCAGAAGAATTGGGCTACACCGTTGTCTTTACCCGCGAAGAACTAGAAGCTTTACCAGACGACTCGGAAAAAGTATTGGGGATTTTTGCAGCCGAAGATACCTACAACGATATTCCTGAAGAAGCGTTAAGAGAAGAAGGCTTCGTCGATGAAGATGACAATCTAATCCTCTACGGACAACCTGGTAACGAAAACCCGCCCACTGTTGGGGAGATGTTGGAAGCCACTTTAGGTTTAGATGCTTTTAGCCATCCCGAAAATGGCATGTTTGTTGTCTTAGAAGAAGAAGGTACAGATAACTTTGGCAATAATAATAATGCTGCGGGAACAATCGAAGCAGTATTGCGTGCTGATGAAGCTATTGGGGTAGCCCAAGACTATATTGACCATACCAATTCCAACACTTTGTTAGTTACCGCAGCCGATAGCGATGGCGGTGGTTTAGAAGTAGATGATATCTTTGACGATCCTGAAACCGTAGGAACTACCGAAATTCAGACACCATTCGATACTGAAATTCCTTACGATGGAACAACTGGTAACGACACAACACCTAATACCACTGGTGCACCTGATGTTAACGGCGATAATATTGACTTTGGGGTGCTATGGGCTGGTAATCCCGATTTTGCAGGCAGTATTGTTTCTAAATCTTATGGTTTAAACGCCGAAGAACTTCCTGCAACAGTAGATAACACTGCCATCTACCGCTTGATGTACAAAACCCTGTTTAATGTGGAGTTGGCATCACCAACAGGAGTACCCGATGATTTTGCTATTCCCGAGGCACCCGAACCTACCGAAGATACAGGTAACGTAATCTTTATTCACCCCGACGGAACTAGTCCTTCTCATTATGCTGCTGCCCGCTTTATCTCCGAAGGAGCAGACGGCAGACTCAACTGGGATAATATGAGCGATGCGGGGGTTTACCTAGGACATATGGACGATCGCATCGTCTCTACTTCTAACGGTGGTGCGGTAGTTCATGCTTTCGGCATTAAGCCCCATGCAGGAAGTTACGGTTTAGACGAAGAGGGTAATCCCTACACTTCTCTTTCTGGTCAAGAAGGTACTACTATTTTAGAAGAAGCGATCGCTAGTGATAAGCCTACCGCAGTAATTAATTCTGGTTTTATTGCCGAACCTGGTACTGGAGTATTTTTAGCCGATGTGGACAGCCGTCGCGATGTTACGGGCATCACAGCAGAAATTGTGGAATCTGGCGTTGATGTCATCATGGGTGGTGGTGAGATTCACTACTTACCCGTAGGTACAGTGGGACGTTTTGGGGAAGAAGGTATCCGCGAAGACGGACGTAACCTAATCGCCGAAGCAGAAGAATTGGGCTATACTGTAGTTTACAACCGCGAAGAATTAGAAGCTTTACCCACCGATGCCGAAAAAGTACTAGGTATTTTTGCAGCCGAAGATACCTATAACGATACTGATGAAGCAGAACTTGTGGAAGAAGGTTTTGTGGATGAAGAAGGTAATTTGATTCTTTACGGACAACCTGGCAACGAAAATCCTCCTACTGTTGCTGAAATGTTAGAAACTACTCTAGCACTAGATAAGTTTACCAACGCAGAAGATGGCTTTATGGTCGTCCTCGAAGAAGAGGGTTCTGACAACTTCCCTAATAATAACAATGCTGCGGGAGGAATTGAAGCGACTTTACGGGCTGATGCTGCCATTGGCGTTGCTCAAGACTTTGTTAACAACGTCGATCCCAATGCCTTAGTTTTGACTGCTGCTGATAGTGATGCGGGTGGTTTGGAAGTAATTGATGTTGACGAAGATAGTGAAACGGTAGGGACAATTGGCGTACAGTCAGAATTTAATTCTTTTGGCGATGATGCTGATGGCATTCAATATCCCCTCGACGGTGCAACTGGCAATGATACTGCGCCTTTTCCCACGGGTGCGATAGATGCAGACGGCGATACCTTTGATTTTGGCGTAGCCTACGTTAGTCGAACTGATGTTGCAGGGGGTATTGTTTCC
>CAKZYI010000455.1 GCA_937884735.1 uncultured Pleurocapsa sp. | reverse complement strand
AAAACAAGAAATTTTTATGTTAGTAATGATCTAACTCATATTAATTAATACAATAGTTTGTAATGAGATCGCCTCGAAGAACGTTTGTTATCCAAGAAATCGCTTTTTTGATTTTATTTAAGCTACACATTTATTTAAACCAAAATTCAATGATGGAACTATTTTCTTCAAATCTGGCTGCATGAACTTGATGAGGTTTTAAATGATACCAATCACCAATATTAAAATATTTTTCTATGCCATCAACAATCAAGATTAATCTGCCTTGGGTAACTACTCCATGATTATCTGTATTGTGTTTATGGGCTGATATTGCAGTATTTCGAGGATAACTAGCAAAATAAATATCTACGTTTTCGGCAGTCAATTTATTCGCATCAAATCTACCTTTGAAAGTAGGTAAAGCCAGAATTTTTTCAGGAAAATGTGATTGATTCATCAATATTTTTTAGATAATGCTAACAGTTTATTGTTGATTAACTTTTGAAAATGCGGTTAATATCGGGATTTATCAATAGTTATCTTCGTTTAAATTTTCAAGAGGAATCAGTTTTACTCCAGTCAATTGGATAGTTTGACAGAGGATTTACTTGATTTTTGATCTAAAGACGATCCTCTTGGTTGGCTTGATCGCATTATTACTCATGAATAATCTATTGAGAAGTTGACTAGTTTTGGTGGGCAATCAAATTGTCTTGAAGGTTTTTATTGTTTACTAAATTTTGCCCACCCTACAGGCGATCACTCTATTTAACGTTGATTGAAAAAAATCTTGCTAACAATAATAAAATTAGCTCTTTTGGGTAATCTTTACATATAAAAGATTAAGTCTACTTATTAATAATTCAATTTGTAAATGGATACTTTTAATTATCAAAGTCCCAGTGCCATCCTAATTTTGAAGCACAAACTAGCTTTTAAAGATTCAAACGAGATTATCGATCGCTGGTTGGTGAAGCATCCTCAAGAATCGAGAAAAACATTATCCGAACTACTTGTGTCAGGAAAAATAATATTTAGAGATAACCAATTATGGGATCTTCCCGAATTATCTATAGAAGAAGCAGAACTTTTAGTACAAGAAATTCGGAATTCTCAAACTCTTGAAGTAAAAAATCGCTGGTACAATTTTAAGCAATATCCAGAATGCTTTATTGGCTCAGAATTGGTTAATTGGCTAGAGCAAAATAAAAACGTGCTTACAGAAGAAGCTATTGCATTAGGTCAAAATTTATTAAAGTACAGGCTGATTTATCACGTACACAACGACCACGATTTTAAAAACGAATTTTTATTTTATCGTTTCTAATTTAATCTAAAAGTTTATACACGCTGTAATTGTTTGGTATTCAAAACATATTGTCAACATGGCGATCTCACGCCCTAAAAACTTTTGATAAAATTAACAGGGTTTTGATCGTAACGATGTCTAACGGGAATAGGTTCAGACTGACGATCGCCATCTAAGGCAGCAGTCTCTTCTAAAGCAGTACGTAACCTTTTTGCAGCATAAATCGACATATCTCTGGGTACATTAATGCGATCGCGTAAATAACGCAAAGCCACATCCGATCCTGATGGCGGCTTGGAAGTTTTATCCGTCATCATTTTTGTTAGAGCACAGCGTAGAGCTTCGTCAAATAAGTTTGCGTCAGCAGGATTCGCTTGAAGGATATTATCTTTATGTTTGATTACTCGTTGTAAAGCTTCTTGGCGAGATGTTTCAGGTTCGGTATAACCAACGTCAGGCAATCCAAACCATGCACCGCAGTCGACTTTTTCTTGGTTCGTTATGGCTTGAGATTCGCCATTGGAATAGCATCCTCCCATTTGGGGAGGTAAATCGTGTACGTGGGTATGGAAATCGCTTTGAGTACCACGATAGGTAGATCGAGTTTCCATCGCGTCAAACCAAGCAGAAAATCTCGGATTCTCCTCTCTCATTGAATAGCCTTTATAGTAATACAGGCTAGCATTCATTCTTTCTACATAAGGAGTAAAAATAACATCAGCAGTACTAAATTCTTCGAGGAAATATGCACCAGGAGTACTAGTTAAAGCTTCTTCTATCATAGATACTGCTTCTATAAACTGTTTGCGGTTATTCTTTTCTTGTCCAGGGAATATTGCACGCTGACAAAGCCAACCACACCAGGCTCTAAATAATAGTCGTTCTAACTGTCGCAAAGGTAGTACTTTACGGTCTTGCATTCCCAGATACAATACGCCAAACTCTTTTTCTAGAGCAATCAGAATATCATCGCTTTCCGTAATGATTCTGCCATCTAATTCCACTGCGGGTAGCATTCCTGATGGAACTTTGCGCTTGTACCAGCTTTCTTTTTTGCCATAGCAAAACATGGTTACTTTCTGAATGCGATAAGGAATTTGCTTCTCTTCTAGCCACAACCAAATCTTTTGACAGTAAGGACACCAAGCATGGTTATCCCGAAATAATGTTACTCGCACCTCATCTTCTGTTTTACCAAATAGCCTCAAGGTTGCTTGAGCATTGGTTTCGCCATTAATATAGTCTTTTTGATAATCAGTTAGATCTGCAAGTTGTTGCCAAGTAAGAGGAGTATTCATTGAGCATTAGACATTAAACATATATCAATTATTATTTAACAAAAATAGTCACAATTTCTATTTTGTTTCGCTGCTACGTAATGAGATCGCTTTGAGATTCTTTGAGATTGTTATACTGTCAACTAAAAATTGAACACATACCTAGCAAGACTATGGATTACCATCCAATTAATATTCAAGAAAAGTTAACCAAATTTAGAGAATATTGGTCTCCTAGAGTGATTGCCCAAATGAATGACTATCAATTCAAATTGGTGAAAGTCAAAGATGAATTTGTTTGGCACAATCATCCCGATACAGATGAAGTATTTATTGTAATTGAAGGCAAATTGAATATCGAATTTCGAGATGGTGTAGTTACCCTATCATCAGGGGAGATGTTTGTTGTTCCCAAGGGAAAAGAACACAAACCGTTTGCCAACGAAGAATGTACTCTAATGCTGGTTGAACCTTGTGGAGTAGTTAATACTGGAGATAAGGAGGGTAAACTTACAGCCCAGAATGATCTTTGGGTTTAGGCAAGACTCTCTATTTAGGATTTGTGTTGGGCAACATCAACACTAACAAAACTCCCAGCAAAGATATCCCAGAAGCGATCGCAAAAGCAAGAGGATAACCCAAAGATTCGGCAATAAAACCACTACCAGCACCAGCTAATAAACTACCAACAAAAATAATCGTTACCTGTAGGGTGTAGTCATAACCAGCATTCCCCTGACGGCTATTGTCCATGGCGATCGCAAACATAGGAATGCAAGCCATACTGTAGGTAAATTGGAAACTAGCAGCTACAAAATATAAAATAGGCAAGCTAGTAAAGCCTATGGCGGGTAAAATCCACAAGGCGATCCCTCCTGCCATTAATAAACCAAAAATAATTAAGCCTCGCTTTCTACCTAAAGACTTTAAGATAAAACCGCCCAAAATAGAGCCAACAAATCCCCCGCCAAAAGAAACAATACCGTTTAGCACGCCAATATCGCTCATGGACATGCCTAAATCCACCAGCAAAGGACGAGACATGGTGCTAGTGATGGTAACTCCCATCATGTAAACTAGCAAAACTAAAATCCATTTTCCTATGGCTGGTTGCTGAAAAAATCCCCTCAGTGTTGACAGGCTGAGTCGAGAATCGGTTTTAGCCACGGCGATATTTTCTTGATAAGATAAAACGGGCAAAATCAGCACAAAGACAGTCAATGCCATGAGCAACATGCTGTTAGTCCAGCCCAAATTATCTAACAAAATTAGAATTACCCCACCGCCGAGAATTGCCCCCAAATAACTACCCGCACCTTGAATACTATTGCCAAAACCTCTTTCTGAAGTCTGGAGAATGCCAATTGCCAAAGCATCTGTGGCAATATCTTGAGTGGCGGCAAAAGTAATCGCGACAAACATTCCTCCTATCAGCCAGGTAAAATTATTTTCGAGACTAAGAAAAGCACATATGGCGATCGCAATCCCCATCAAACTCTGCATCAAAACGATCCAGAATTTGTAATGACCCCATCTCGTCCAACCATAGCGATCGATCAAAGGCGACCACAATACCTTCAGCATCCAGGGAAAGCTAAGAAAGCTAGTCAAACCAATTAACTCTAAACTTACTCCTTGCTGTCGTAGAATGACATGTAAAGTTTGCCCATAGAATGCCACGGGCAAAATTTGTGCCACGTACAAGCTAGCCAGTATGACCCATTTTTTCATAATCAAAATTTTGTCTTGATGTTAAAACCATAAGTAGCTGGCGCGCCAAAGCTGGCTATTTCTCCTAATGAACCAAAATTAAAGGCGGTGGTTAAATATTCAGTACCAAAGATATTATGGGCGTAAAAATAAATGCCGTATTTTTCCCTCTCATAACCAATACGAGCGTTGAATAAAGCATAGGGA
>CAKZYI010000454.1 GCA_937884735.1 uncultured Pleurocapsa sp. | reverse complement strand
GATGATTGGCACATTTCGCTACCATATCTCGCACTGTATAAGCACGAGCTAGTTTGATAGCGGCAGTAGTCGCATCTGAACCATTTTTGGCAAACTTTACCATTTCTCCCCCTTCAATGAGGTCGAGAAACATTTCGGCACACTCAACTTCGATCGCTGTAGGACGATTAAAATTGAGTCCTTGGAGCATTTGTTTGTATGCTGCTTCTGCCACAGCCTCATAACCATGTCCCAAAGTAACGGCTCGCAAACCCATGCCGTATTCAATATATTGATTATCATCTACATCCCAAACGTGACAACCTTTGCCCCTAACTAAAAAACCTGGTGCTAGTTCGGGATATTGATCGTCTCCTTTGGCATAGGTATGGGCACCCCCAGGAATGAGTTGATGGCTTTTTTGCTTTAAATTTAGAGACTTTTGGAAGTTATTTATATATATATTTTGTTCTTTGGCAATAGTCATTTGTTGTTATTGGTTAATGGTTAATAGTTATTGGTTAATAGTCAACTGCTACTGAACTCTCTCTCTCTAAAAGTCCGCCTTCAATTAGAGCCTTGGCTGCGTCGCGAATTACCGAAAAAACTAAGCCAGAGCGATCGCTCATATCTAGCAGACTATGTTCGCCATCAGCTAAATTAAGCACCCACAAAGTTGCTAGCTCTTTAGTTTTTTTATCTTGTGTACCGCCAAAAGTACCGTACAATCCTCTTTTTCCCAGTTGTGGCTCGCATTTGGGATTGGTATTGATATACTTTTGATTATTTTCTAATATATCGATGATTTCAAGATATTTAGCCAGAGATTCGGCTAATTTGTCTGGTTTGACAAAATCTAAATTATCCGCAGATGTATGATACTGGGGATATTGACCAAAGGGAGTTCTCGTTAAGCTACCTACAGGCAAATTAAATCCAGGGGAGCAAAATTGCCTTTCATCATAGCCATAGGGAGAAAATTCATTAATTTGATATTCTGCTGTGGAGTTTTGCAAAACATGAATTACTACCTTATCTATTTCAGCATCTCCACGGCGGCTCTTTTTGTAATTAAACTTACCTGCATCTCCTACTCCCGCTACTACTAAACCGTGGTTGATATTAGCAGTTTTTTCTTCGTTTAAAGCTAGCCAGGTAATTGAACCAATTGTCCCAGGAATAAATAAAAATCGATAAGAATATCTCAAATTAAGAGATCTTAAATGTTTTGCCAAAAAAGTTACTACCGAAATTCCCGATAAATTGTCATTACATAGGGAAGGATGGCATATGTGGCAAGTCAGGAGGACTTCTTCTTTAGTCTCTCCTGGCAGATAGTATTCCCCATAGGTCAAATGTCCAGGCTCTAAGGAAGTATCGATGTATACTTCGTATTCGTCCTCTGGCAAAGCTGCCAATTGATTGTGAGTCAGACAAAAGCCCCAATTCTCACTGTAATAGGAAGTACGATAGGGTATCCAGTCTGGATGTTCGGGAAGAGAAAAAAGATGTTCTTTTAAATCAGCCAAAGACATCTTTTGGTGAACGGGAATACTGTAGTTGAGTAGGTGTAAGCTTGATTTTTGGAAATCAATTATCTTTTCTCCCTGAGAATTTTTTACATAAGCATCTTGCACATTCCATTCTCTGGGTACTGTCCAATCAAATACTTTTGTGCCTGTGGGCACTTCCAAAATTTCTAAAGGAATATGTTGCTCAATTATGCTTAATGTTTCCCTAGCTCCATCACCTGTAATACTACGACAGATAGGATATAACTCAGATATTAGTTGATGCATTTGTGAGCCAGCATCTTGGAGATCTGCGCTCTGATTCAACAACTGGATATTTGAGCCGACTTGCCGAGAATTAAAAGTTTCTAAAGATGTAATCATATTGTTTTGCTAGGGAAAATTGATATTCTTGTGTTTTTATTGCTAATTGGTTTCTAATTTTTCGGTGGTTCTTGCTGATAGAATCAAATTTATCTTTCATGGTCTCTACTTCAAAGTTATCAATCCAAAGACAGTATTCTGATTGACCAGTATTTGTCATCAGCATGCTTATTTTGCGATGATAAGAGAGAGCTAGCAAAGGTTTATTCATCAAAAGAGACAGCAGCACCCCATGAAAGCGGGAAGCAACTACAAAATCGAGGTCTACTAGTTGAGACATCAATTCATCTACTGTAAGAATCGAGCGCTCTACTATCTGCTCGTCAGCAACGTTTTTTCTTTTCAGCAATGCTTTAAAATCTGCGATCGCTAATTGATCGTGAGCGGTTTGTCCAGGGAACAAGGCAAGAGCGTAGTTTTGCTGGGTTAACCACACAGCAAATGTACTAAGCTTATGGAGATACTCTTGGTAGACTCGTTCGTTTTTTTCTGGCCAAGAAGATTGAGGATTGCAGTAGGACATTGGCCCGACACCAACAATTCCTTTGTGCTGAATGTTACAAAGAGATTTTTGATAAGAGTCCGTGGGTAAACTAAAGGCAAGATCGGCATATACGGGGTCGTTTTTTTTGAAGCCGACTATTTTTTCAATATATTTTTTTGAATCTTCATCTCGATAAGAACGATAGCTGGCTAGAGAAAGAGTAATACGAGTAAAAAGTTTGCTTAAGGTTTGGTTAATTGGTGCTGCACCAACACTGACAATTAGAAAAGGTGTGTTACTCAGCTTTGCCATCAAACACCATCTCAATAAAGTAAAAGGGTGTCCCCATGCACCCCTCCAATAATCATCAAGCTGTCCTCCTCCTGAAACGATAAATAGGTCGAGGTTTAACTGTTTTAAATTTTTATACGCTCGAAGCCAAGCTAAAAGTTCTAAAGTATTAGTCAGGATTTTTAAGCCAATTTTTTGGAGTAAAGACTTAGAGGATTTTTGTCGTCCATCAATGACAAGATTGGTTAATTTGGCAGTAAGACTATTTTTGGCTTTTCCTTTCCACCAAAGATAGTCCATAGAGTTGGCGGCTTTGTTGATTGGATAGGTGATGATACCGTGTCTCGACGCTGTGTCTTCGGGTTTGAGCGAAAAACCATACACTTCTATTTGGGGATTCAATTGGCGCAGATTGTCAATCATACTTTTTTGGATAGCTGCATCTCCTAGGTTTCCCCCTCCAAATGGGCCCATCAAACCGATTTTTTCAGATCGTAAACCTTTGGGGTTTTTTCGTTTTGTTTGTTGTCGGTCAAAAGTACTAAGCAATGCCATTTTTAATTATCAAAATATATTAAAAAAGCTATATATAGCCTGTGTTATGGTCATGTTAGTACATATAAAATATCGAACCCATTATAAAAATATAATATTATTGTCTACGAAGTAGAGGGTTTTGGGAGATTAGCATTAATATCTCTGTAACTAGTTTTTTTCGACTCTTTTTGGACCACGTGAAAATATAGGAATAGCAAAAAACCTTGTTTTTAAAATCGATTGGCGCACGAGAAATAATAGTGAGAAAGTGAAATACCTGTCGCCAGTACATAAAGTAACTAGAGTAGGGTAGATCATTTTCGTCTATATGAGGATGAAACCAAGCCATTCTTTTGTAGCGATCGCGATAAACTTCAATTGATCGCTCTTGATGATATCTTTTATAAAATAATGGCTCGTCTATTTTGTGAAATTTGCCCTGCAAACCAAGTTCTGCCAGGAAATTGCGGTCTGAATCGGAATAGTTGAGTTGGGGATCGACTTTTTTCAAGACATCAGATCTGGTTAAGGCATAGGTTGCTTCACATTTATGCTCTTTACTCGCCAATCGGCGAAAACGTTCGTGGGGTTTGCTTTCTCCACCAATAGTAAGGTTGATTGTTTCAGTCTGCCTTCCTTCACTGTCAATAATTACAATTTTGGAGTAGCAAAGTATAATCTCTGGATGTTTCTCTAATACTGCAACAGATTTCTCGATTAATTCTGGTGTTAAAAGATCGTCATGAGCCATTAAACGAAAATATTTACCTTTAGATAATTCAAAAGTAAGATTTTCATTATTTACTCCGCCAATATTTGTTGGATTGCGGTAGTAGCGAATACGAGGATCTTGGGCTGCATATTGACGACAGATTGATTCAGTGCGATCGCTAGAATCATTATCACAAATAATTAGTTCAAAATCGGTAAAAGTTTGTAGCAAAATTGAGTCTATGGCTTTGGTTAAATACTTTTCTCCATTGAAGACTGCTAAACCAATGCTGACGGTGGGCAAATTATCTGACATTGTTTTACATGTTCGGGGTTAATCTGATGCAAAATCAGAGAAGGCGGGAGCTTGAACTAATTTCAAGTATTATTTAATTCAAATATTAATTAATACTTGAATTAAATAATCAAGTGTTTGTTTTTTTATATATTATGTTGATTATGATTATATTAATTCCTTTTTAAATAAACATTATTTTGATTTGATATTTCTAGGTTTTCAAATATTGACGATTAAGTTTTTGTATTGTTTACTATAAAGATTTAAATGTCGATTGTTTATTCCTATAGGTTACTTGATTTGAGATAAAGAGTAAAACTTACCTAGAGGATTTTTGTTTAATTGTTTGCAAAGTTTCCACTATGTCTAGTAAATGCTTTTTCCCTCCAGGTAAAATCAACCACAACGTCAAATAAAATAAGCCATATAGCAACATATCAATCAACACACTTAAAAGTAAGTTCAATTCCGCCGTAAAAACAAACTGTTTGATTGGGAGCAAAATCACTCCAGCCGCGATCGATGCTATGGCAGGCGTGGAGATAGTTTTAACAAAATTGCTAAACTTGAGATGAGTACCCCAATAGCAATAATTAAGAGAAAAAATTACTAGTATTGGTTGAGATAAACCATAGCCTATTGCTACCCCAACTGCTCCCCAATTAACGCTAATAAAAAATATGGTGATGTCAATTGCCGTCATAATGATGCCGATACGCAACTGGCGTTCGGTAAGCCCTAAAGACTGATAAACCCATCCTTCAGCCACATTGAAAGTGCCGATAAAAGCTGCGGGCATCAAAAACTTAAACAGAATTACTGCTTCGATCCACTGCTTCCCAAGCATTAAAAGAATTAGGTCATGAGCAGTAGCAAACATAAATGCTACTATTGGCATTCCCAGAGTAGTAATCAATAAAATGGCTTTGTAGTAGTAGCGACCATGTTTTTCAGGTTCGCCTTGCAAACTAGAAAGAGTAGGTAAAGCAACGCTATGAATCGGACTATTGATCTGTTGAATTGGTAAAAGCAGCAAGCGATAAGCTTGGGCATAGAGAGCCAACTGCTGTGAGCCCCAACGACGACCAATCAAAATATTGTCTAAGTTGCGGGAAAAATAGTTGATCAATCTAAAGCTCGTTAGATTACGACCATAGGTCAATAGCGATCGCACTCCGCTTCCACGACTAGGCAATCCAGGTCGCCATCGACAGGCTATCCATACCCCCAAGGCGTTGATTATCCCAGTTGCCAAGGTCATCAAAACCAAAGACCAATACCCAAGACCACTATAGGCAGCCACTATAGCCACCACGACCCCGACCAACATTGAAACTATTTCGATTTTCGCCAGGTTAGTAAACTGCATTTGCCGCTTTAATAAAGCCTGATGCTGAATAGTTAACCCACCAAAAATAAAGTTGATTGCTAAACCCAGGGTAATTGCTTTTAAACGAGGTTCATGATAAAAGGCTGCAATTGCAGGAGCTATTAAAGCTACTATTAAAGCGATCAAAAAGCTGACACCTAAATTAATCCAAAATAAGGTGCTAACCTGTTGATGATTAATTTTTTGCTGCTGGATTGTTGCAGCAGATAAACCCAGATCTTTGAAGTACTCAACAAAACCAATTATTACTGTCGCCATCCCAATTAGCCCATAATCTTCAGGGGTTAGCAAACGAGCTAAGATCGCAATCGAGCCAAATTTGAGGGTAAATTTGCTGGCTTGAGAAGCAATAGTTACAACACCACCGCGAACCGAACGCTGTTTTAGATCTGTCTTAAGATGTTCTGTATTAAAATAGTTTTCTTGCTTGAATTTTGAATATGAATGTTTCTTTTCGGACACTAATTTATCAGTTAAGCTGCTTTGTTAATAATTAAATTATTTTTCAATAAAAATATTAAGTAATTTAAATAAGAATATCATAAACAGAACCGATCTAATGTTTGTTAATCAACGAGTATTTTAGCTAGCTTGAGTAGATTTGGATTGATAAATAGCCCAAAAATAAGTGCTAATCTAAGCGGTTAAAAAAATCTTTTAGTTATAAAAATATTTATAACAACACATCAACACAGACTTAAAAATAAAGCTCGCTAAAGCTATTTTTGGGTAATGAGTTGTTTAATAATTGGTTAAGTTATTATCTTTGGCAGAAATTACGCTTATAGCCAAAGGCCAATCAATTTGAAAACTAGGATCGTTCCAAGAATAGCCGCGAGCGCATTCTGGGGCATAAAATTGAGACATTTGATAAAAAACCTCGGTATTATCTTCTAAAGTTTGAAACCCATGAGCAAAGCCTTCGGGAACATATAATGCTCGATGATTGATAGCGGTTAATTCTACTGCAATCCATTGTTTAAAAGTTTCTGAATCGGGACGTAGATCGACGATCGCATCATAAATAGCACCCTGAGTGCAGCGGACTAATTTAGCTTCGGCATAGGGTTCGACTTGGAGGTGCATTCCGCGTAAAGTTCCCTTTTTTTTATTAAAAGAAATATTACACTGCACTAAATTAGGATTTAATCCGCGATCGCGAAATTCATTTTCGCACCAAGTACGAGCAAAAAAACCGCGTTCGTCTTCTAGTTTTTGGGGTTCTACAATATAAGCGTCTTTTAGTTTTGTGGGAGAAAATATCATAGTTCTACGGCTCAACGTCTTCTAGACTTTACAAATCAACATTAGACGTACCTAGTAAAATATAGTACAAGTAAATTATTGCCGAATCAAAAGCAAAAGGAGTACAAGTAAATTGACAGATAGATCGAAGCCATCTCCTCAATTACCCAAACTACCAACATCGGCTATCGAGCCAGATCGAAGCTTGCAGGCTAAAAGCCAAAGGTGGTTTGAATATCCCGTAAAAGCCCAGCCTCATCATACAGATTATGCAGGAATTGTCTGGCATGGCACATATCTAACCTGGATGGAAGAAGCGCGGGTGGAATACTTGCGTTCTATTGGGATTGAGTTTGCTGATTTGGTTGCTTTGGGCTGCGATTTACCTGTTGTAGAACTGTCTTTGCGATACCATTTACCAGTCCGCTTAGGCGTATCGGCGATAGTCAAGGCACGTTTAATGGAAACAAAGGGAGTTCGGATTAACTGGGATTATGAAATTCAATCCTACGATGGCAAAGAGCTATTTGTTACGGGCAAAGTAGTTTTGGTGGGGGTAGATCGAGAAAAAGGCAAAATTATGCGCAAGCTTCCTCCTGTGGTTCAAGATGCCTTAGTCAAACACACCACAACCTAAAGATAAGTAATGAGGCAGAATCTTATTCCTCTTAACTTATTTATGCTTACTTTTTACAGTCTGATTAGAGTAACAGCAATGTTGCCACCAAAACAAATATCCACATCTGTTCCAGAAGAGCGATCGCGATCGCTATATTTACCCTGATAATAGTAAGTATCTCCTTCAACGCGAAAGTTTACAGGTAGGGGGTCGATGCTTGGTTGGCACAAGATAATTTCTGGTTCGGGTTGATCGGGTTCGAGGTGGGGTAAATTTACATTCCAAAAGCTACCAGGAGGTAGGGGACGAGATAACAAGTCCAACAATACTTTTTTTGTCCAACGGCTTGCTACATCCCAGTCAATCACCAAAGGTCTTTTGATCCAGTGAGAAATAGCGATACCAGGAATACCATGAATAGCAGCTTCTCTAACTGCGGCTACCGTACCTGAGATATATACATCCGTACCGAGGTTTCCCCCCGCATTAATTCCTGATAAAACCAGTTTAGTATTGGTGGCAATTTGATTAATCGCTTTTCGAGTACAGTCAGCAGGAGCACCATCAAGAGCATATTCCCTATAGGCTCTTCTTTCCTGTTTCATTCCCTTTTGGGTGGTTACTTGATGTCCGCAGCCAGAATATTGCTTGTTGGGTGCAACAATGAGGGTTTCTTCTGAAACTGCTTGTTGAAGGGCGCGAATACCAGGAGCATCAATACCGTCGTCATTAGTTAGGATAATTGTCATTTTAACGAATTGGAAATCTTGCTAAAAAGAAACACATCATCTTGTTGAAAATCAAGTTTGAAATGCTCTGTTTTTTGAAGTTTGACCAACATAGCCTGGGCTATTTTGGTAGAACTCCCCCAACCAGGATGACGTAAGTTTAGTAAGATGTATTCAAATTTATTTAATTCTTTAGAATCTAGCTCTGAAGTAGTCAAGCCAACCAAGGGGCGATGAGTAAGATGGGGTGCGAGATCGGTAGTAGTTAAAACGCTTGCTCGATCTTCAATCAAGGCGATCGCATTTCTACTGGCTTGCCAAGTATCCCAATTTTGCAGATATAGACTACCAAAGTAGCCATATTTTCCCAAGGCGATAAAAGCTACTGTAGACCAGATTAAAATATTGCGCTGATTCTTAAGCCAGAGTTGTTTTCTATTGGCTGCCATAATCACCATCAAAAATAGCCAAGGAACAATGGGCAAAGAGTATTGATGTACCAAATTTCTTTGAGCCGAACTTTCTGACAGAATATTAATCAACAGAATTGGCAATGCTCCAATTATGGGCATCCATTGGGGCGTAAATAAACCCCAAGCGATAGGAATAGACAGCAACAAGAGGTATTCAAAAGTAGTAAGGGCAAAAACCTTACCCAATACTAAATGGGGCTTGAAAATTAAATTTTTGGCGATATCCAATACAGAGTCGCCAAGATAGCCATAACGATCTACCGCAGCCGCTTGTGTACCGCTAAACAAAGGAATGATCACTTGCGTAGCGCTCGCAAGCCAGCAGCAGCCAAAAATCAAAGCTATAAGAGCATATTTGTATCTATATTTGCTAGATATTAGTAGCCACAGTCCCATTCCTACTACAGTCAGAGCCAGCACTGCTTTACAGCTTAAAATCACTATTAAAGCAGCAACAAACCACCACAGCTTATCTAACTTGACTGCTAAAATTGCGCCCAAAATTGCAGGGACAGCAATTACTTCAGGATGAAAATCAAACAGATTGACGTTAAAAATTGCAGGATAAAGCAAATATGCCAAAACCAAGGTTTTACTTTGGGATTCTTTTAGACCCGTGACGCGGCTAAGATACCAAATAGGAAGCGCACCAGAGGCTAAGGATAATGCTTGAATAAAAAAGAGCCAATACACTCTAGGATAAATTTTGTAGAGCCAGGCTATGGGATAGACAATCAAGGCTGCATGATCCCCCAAAATGTGTAATCCTCTAAAAGTCACAAAAGGCTCTTGTCCCTGACTAATTAAATAGATCCCATTGTCAAAAATTGCCAGGTCAAAACTTGATTGAAATAAACCATGACGCACGCTGCTACAAACAAATAAAATTGCAGCACTAATAGAGATCGCTAAACCGAGAAAACTAAAGTGGGATTTATTTTTAATTGATGACACGCTTTAAATATTAAGCCTAGTATAATTCCTTATTATTGACCCAAATAGGCTTCTAATACCGATTCATTACTATGAATCTCTGCTGGCGTCCCCTCAGCCAGAT
>CAKZYI010000453.1 GCA_937884735.1 uncultured Pleurocapsa sp. | reverse complement strand
TATTTCTGGTTTTCCTAACCAAACTTATCGTGGCGATCAACCCTTATCCCGCTATGAGTTTGCGGCTGGTTTGAACTCCTGCTTGAACCAAATTGAACGTCTAATTGCTTCTCAAGAAGGTGTTGGTCAAGAAGAATTAGACACAATCAACCGTCTAACTCAAGAATTTGAGGCAGAGCTAGCTACTATCGGTGGCAGAGTTGATGAAATCGAAAGTCGCACCGCAGTTCTAGAAGATAGCCAATTCTCTACTACTACTAAGTTGAAAGGAGAAGCAATCTTTGCTATTTCTGATGCTTATGGTGGTGGTATTGACTTTGAAGATACTGTAGGTGACTTCAATGGCGATGGTGAAGAAAACGATCAAGATCTTGAAGACTTCGTTGGTCAAAATGGTGGCGATCTTGATGGAGATGGCAACATCGAAAACGATGAAGTAGATGAATTCAAAGATAATTTTGAAGACGATTCTGAACTAGACGACGAAACTACATTCAGTAGTCGTGTTCGCCTTAACTTTGATACTAGTTTCTTCGGCAAAGACCGTTTGAGAACTAGATTAGAAGGTGGAAACATTACCAGATATGATTCTGATTTAACTGGTACAAATTCTTCTCGTTTGGGTTTTGACAGCAATAACGATTTTGATATCGAAGTTAGTGACTTACACTATCGCTTTCCTGTAGGCGAAAAAATCCGCGTTTGGGTTGGACCTTTTGGTTTAGATTTGGATGATATCTTTGCTGTTACTAACCCCATGTTAGAAAGTGGTAGTTCGGGTGCTTTGTCTCGCTTTAGTCGCCGCAATCCAATTGCTTTCCGTGGTACTGAAGGTGCTGGTGCTGGTGTTAACTTAGAGCTAATTGAAGACAGAGTTGGCATTAACTTTGGTTACTTAACTGATGATGCTAATAGTCCTGACGAAAGAGAAGGCTTATTTAACGGTTCTTTCAGCGCGGGCGCACAGTTAGAAGTTTCTCCCTTTGACGCTTTAGAATTAAGTGCAACTTATGTTCGCAACTATCAAACTGCTGGCAGCGTAAATCAGTCTGGTAGTACTGTAAGTGGTAACGCTACTGAGCCTTTTGGCGAGGTTGACACTGCCGCTAACAAAATTGGTTTGGGTGCTAAGTTTGATATTGGTGAAAAAATTATCCTAGCTGGTTGGGGTGGCTATGCCGATGTATCTAGCTTGGGTCAAGTAGATGCCAATGGTGACGATGCTGATTTATCTGGTGAGATCTGGAGTTGGGGAGCTAACATCTCTGTTCTAGATTTGGTTAAAGAAGGTTCTAAGTTATCATTTGCTGGTGGCATGGTGCCCAAGTTTATCTCTGATGATGCTGTAGCTGAAGGACAAGCTGGTCTACAAGAAGACAGAGATACTTCTTACCTACTTGAAGCTCTTTACCAGTTCCCTCTAAACGACAACATTGCAATTACTCCTGGTGCTTATATAGTAATCAATCCTAACCATGTTGATACTAATGACAGCGTGATTGTTGGTACTATTCGTACAACCTTCAAATTCTAGATTTGAAATTCTAGATTTGAAATTGTAATTTACACCAAGGGAGGCTAGTACAAATTGTATTAGCCTCCCTTTTTGAATTTATAGGATTAGGATTATGTACATAATGTCAGTCTGGGTTAACAGGAGTGGTTTGTTGGGGTAGCTTTTAGCTTTCACGCGAACTGATAGCAATCTGAAAAAAGAATACAACAGATAGATTTGTTTCTTTCTCTGCCTCCCCTGCCTATATGCGGCACAGAGCTATCGCTCAGATCGTTGTGAGACGACTGCAATGCATTCGCATTGCGTGCCTTTGTCTGCTCCCATGCTCATTCATCTGTAGCAAACTTAAATCTAAACGGTATGAGGTTACATAAGACAAGTTTTATCGATCGCTACTATAGAGGCATATGCTAAGTAAAGAGAGTTTTAATTGTAGATACATAACGCTACATGCGATCGCTTTGTTATAAACTCGATTCCCAAATAAGATTATCATCTTCATAGAGGCAAATTTTAGTGATTTCTATGGGCTTGAGAAACATTCCACCGAAGTTACCAAATAAATTACCACTTGATTGATTTAGGCTCAAGCTAAGATTGATTTGCTTTTTGTAGTCTTTATCTCCCCCTGGATATATCACTGTGTTGTCACAGGCAACTTCCGTATAAAAAGTACCTGGTTTTAGCTTAACTACTTTAGTAGGAGAATTAGGACAATCATTAGATACAGCCGAAACAGATATATCTTCAATTTGTCTAGCTTGAATCTGATAAATAACTCGCACTTTGGCATTTTCCAATCCTTGAGCAGGTGCAGCAGATTTATTGATGATGCTCAAGTTAACGTTGGCATTTCGTTTGCCTGCTTGGCGAGTCTGAGATTCGACATAAATTTCTGGTTCATCACTATGAGGAAAAGATATTTTTTCTAAAGGCTCGCCACCAAACTTATCATACATTTTAGCTAAAGCCCCTGTTAGACCAGCATTGTAGCTTACTCCTACTTCATTTCTTACCCAGTCATTGCGATCGTCTTCCCAGTTTTCCGATCCGTCAGGACCACCTACCAATCCACCGATTAAAAGATTACGGGTATGTTGTGGCTTCTTAACGCTATTGAGCCAACTTCCATGAGCAGTGCGGTGATGAGGATTTTGAGGATAGTTTTCGCCGTAACCAATCATATAACTACGTTGTGCAGGATTTTGCCCTAAGATATAGTTGATTTGACTAATGGCAAATTCTTGATAACGCTCTATTTTGGCAGAATCTCCTTGGGTTTCTTGCAGCCAGTCACTATATACAAAGGCAATAAAACTTGTATTAGCTGTTAGTGGTAACGAACCCCATTTCGCTAAAAATGCCAAACCTCCTGGGGTGTATTTGATTCGTTGACCCTCATATCCAATAGTCCAATAATTTAACCAAGCTTCAGCACGCTTTTGATATTCTAATTTTCCAGTTTCCTGTGCGAGCAAAGCATATACCCCATAGGATTTATCATCAAACTGGTAGGTGTAGTTAAAAGGTTTATCCATCTTAAGATATTCCGCTTCTGCGATCGCTAAATACTCCCCTGAATAGCTGCTGCTTTGTGCTGTTTTGGCTTTGTGCAACCAAACTGCTCCCCAAGTTAGTTCGTCTTGTTTACCATTGACAGAAGTATAAAATGGTACAGCTTGGGGCAAACAGTCGGAATATTTACCGCGATAGCTATTAGCAAAGTCAAATAGTTTTTCGGCTTTGTCTACCAATAAATCTGCGTACTCTGTATCGCCATTTTTTCTAAATAGAATTGAGCTAGAAGCTAAGGCTGCTGAAGTTTCTGCTGCCAAATCTGTCCCTGGGCAACTAGTATCAATCTTATAAGTTGGTCGCTCCATTTCGTAGTGAACTACTTCGGCTGAACCCCACCACTTATGGTCTTTTTTGCCATCACCTACCTGTCCATAAAGGACATATTCTCCAGGGTTATCGTTGGCAAAAGAGTTGAGTAAGTAATCAGTTACCCAACGAATATTTTGAGACAAATCATCTAACTGTTGCGATCGCAAATAAGCATCATAATATTCAATTCCACCCCAGGCTAAGGTAGTGACAGTATATGCCATCGGAAAATTAAATTTGACGTTATCTCCTGCATCTAACCATCCTCCACTGAGATCGACTCCTACATCTGCACCATCTTCTAAAGTTGCATCATCCCGCCAGGGAATTCGATTCCATTCTGGTAAATCTCCTGCTTGCTGTGCCTCATAAAACAGAATCGATTTTTGTAAGGCTTCGCCGTAATTGTTCTTGTTTTGGCTTATGGCTGGAGTAGAAGTGATAACAATAACTATCGTCATCATTAAACCAATAAGGATGGTTTTAAATAATTTTTGATTAAGTATAAATTTGGAATACATATTAGTTGTTTTTAATTTTTTAGTTTTTTATTAGAAGAACGCGATGTGCAACTTGTAGAGATGATTAATCTTCTCCCCCCTTTTATAAAGGGGAGCTGGGGGGGGATCATACTATTTTCTAAGCTATGTCTAGATCCCCCTAAATCCTCCGCCCCTCCCCAATTTTGGGGAGGGAAACGAATGGTCTTCCCCAAGCTTGGGGGAGATTAGAGGGGACTAGGACTTCTAAAAGTCGCACAGGGCGTTAAAAGATTTAGATATTAAATTTTCATGCCCTTTTTTCATAGTTTGCCATACAGCTTTTCAACTCGGCAGTAGATTTATGACCCCTTGAATTTACCCACTAAAACTACAAAGTCAACTATAACGCTTATGCAGATTACAATAAGTTACAAAAATAGATTTTATATTGATATACAAGTTACAAAAGCATCAGTATAAAAGGATACCGTGTAACAAATTAAACATGGCAAATTTGGTGAAAGAATATTTCTGTAAGTTACGATTCAAATACAAAACTTATGCTTTTTGAGCTGAGGATCGGTAAAACTATAAACTTTGTCTTGTGTTTAATTAAAATTCCCAAGAACTAAGATTACTTCCGTGTCTAATTCCTTTAAACAGCAAAATATGTCTGATTTCAATCCCCTATTGAAAAATATCGACAGTCTCACTAAAGATTCCCTACAAAACTTTTCTAGTAACTCTGACTTTAATAATGCGATCGCTTTGGCTTTTGGCAGCGCAGATACAAAGGCTCTACAAACCAACTGGCAAACGGGAAATTTTGCTTTGCCCGCGATCGAAATCGTTTCGGCTAGCACGATCAACGGCGCAAATGGAGCATTTTCAAAGGATACAGATACGATTTATCTTGCAGCAGAATTTTTGGCTGCCAACCAGTCGAATTTGAATGCAGTCAATGCAGTCATACTAGAAGAATACGGACACTATCTCGATAGCAAATTAAATTCAGTCGATTCTCCAGGGGATGAAGGGGCAATATTTTCGGCATTAGTGCGTGGCGAAGAATTAGCTGATAGTAAATTGCAGGAGTTGAAAGAAGAAGATGACAGTGCAATTGTAGTTATTGATGGAGAAGAAATTGCGATCGAGCAAGCTCTTTCCTTTGCTAAAAAAGAAACCACTTCGTTTGACTACATTGATGGATTGCTTGATGAAGGCGAAGCAAGCTATCTAGTGTCTGACAACCCAACATCAGAAGGCAAGTTAGTATTTAAATACTCATTTATTGACGATCACACTATAGATAATTCTGTTGGCGATTATGCCCAAACAGTTTTTCTTTTGACTCCATCTGAAGTAGAGCGAATGAAACAAGCTCTGGGCTTGATTGAAAATGTTGCCAACATAAAGTTTGAGCCATCAACCAATAACGATGAACAAGCCGATTTTAAGTTTATTAAAACTTCCTATGAAGGTAGCACCAGACCAGTATTTAGCTCTAAAGGTACGCCTGCTACTGCTGCTCCTCCAACAAGTAAAGCTCGTGGCTACATATATTTTAATTCTGAATTAGATTTATGGAAAAATGGCTTCGTTCAAGGACAAGAAAGGTTCTCTACTTTGTTTCACGAGGTAATGCATGGTCTTGGTTTAGAGCATCCTCATGATGAAAAAAAATATCCAGGTGTAATAAATTCTAGCTCTTATGGCGATGGTTTTAGAAACAATGGTTTATACACTGCAATGTCGTATAACCGTAGTGAGCTAATTCCTGGTACCCCAGCAGGTTTTGATGTTGCAGCTTTACAGTATTTATATAATGCAAATCCTAATTTTAATTCAATAGATAATTCAGGTGAAAATGCTTATTTGTTGAAAGATCGAGAAGAGTTTTTTGAAACCATTTGGGATACAGGCGGTACAGATACTATTTCTGGTGTGGGAACATCATCAGCAGTTAAGATAAATCTGCAAAATTTATCTTTGAACGACAATACGCCATTTCTATCGAACTATTCAGGATTGCGCTCTCTAGCAACATTTGGCGGTTTTGTAATTGCGCCATTTCCCCTAGAAAACTCAGAGTCGAAGATCGTTCAGGATATCAATACCGACTACGTTATAGAAAATGCCATTGGTTCAGATTTTGATGACGAAATTAAGGGTAACTATGTTGGTAATAGACTCGAAGGAAGAGGGGGAAGCGATCGCCTTTTGGGCGGACGCGGTAGGGACATATTAATCGGCGGTGCGGGGGATGATTCTCTTGCGGGAGGTTCTGCTTCTTCTAGAAGTGGGAACGAGATCGACTTTTTGGCAGGAGGAGAGGGAAGCGATACTTTTTATCTGGGTAATTCTAGCGGACTTTATTATGATAATAAGGGAAAAGGAGATTATGCTCGGATCGTCGATTTTGAATTTGGTGTAGATCGAATTAGATATGGCGGAAGAATCAATCGCAACGATCTAAGTGGTGAAACCGTTTTATCTAATAATGGAAATTATTTGCGTCTCTATTATTACAATGACGATTTGATTGCAGTTAGAAACCTTTTTATATCTACTTCTACTTCTACTTCTGCTTCTAGCTTTGGTTTAGTGAGTGCTAGTAATGAAACTCCTAATGAGGCTCAGTTTAATTTAGCTGGCAATGATATAGACTTTGACAATCTTATTGAAGTACCCGATAGCGAAGTACCCGCAGAAAATCTTGATGATGTTTTTGAATTTATCTCTTGGGATGAAGAAGATACCAATGCCATAAAGAATGGTTTGGTCGATTTGCTTCAAAGAATGGGAGCAAATATTATTGCAGAGTTGGTTGGGGATACAGATAATGTTTTTCTCAATTTAATTGCTAAGTCTTTGACTAATGAAGACTTCGACTTCTTTGGTCAGATTGCCACAGCACTTGATGGCGAATTAGATTTGGCTAGTGGATTTACTCCCAATGATTTTGTCGATCAAATTAATCAGCAGCTTAACGAGAGTGGGGTTGAAGATGTTGCAATTAGTTTGGTGGAAGATAATGGGGACGAGATTATCTTCGGGCTGAACTTTTCCGATTCACAGAGCAATAATATCGATCTCGATGCGAATCTAGCAGATTTAGGCTTACTAGATTTAGGATTTTCTTCTGAGGAAGGTGAAGGGGATATCGACTTTAGTTTGGATACCTCCGCAGCAATTAATTTTGGTATTGATGTTGAAAATAATGAATTTTTAGTAGATACGGGATTAGATCGCGAGGTAGATGTTAATCTCAACATTCAAAATTCAGACGAACTAACTGCTACACTAGGTAATTTTTCAATAGAAGCTTCAGATCGTAGTGGAGATAGTGAAGACGAGTTTTTTGAAGAAAATCCTAATAAGGCATTTCAGGCTTCTTTGAATTTTGGACTGGATCTGCAAGACGGTAGCGATGGTGGAGACGGAAGATTAACTACAAGTGAGATCGTCGCAGATGATGCCAGTTTTGAACCGTCTTTGATTGGCGAATTAAATATCAATCCCCTATTAGATTTGAATATTGATAATTTGCCTAGTTTAGATTTCGATCTAGATTACATCGCTCAATATAATTTTATTACTAATAAGTTTGTCGCACCCGAAGAAGTCGTAACTCACGATAATGATATTACTCCCGCACTGTTTTTAAACGGTACGGAAGTTAATTCAAATAACGTCCAAGAACTCCAAAATATTGTTACCGATCAAGTATCGGAATTACTATTCGACAATCTTGGTGGCTTGAGCGAAATTATCAACGAAATAGATAGTTTCTTGGCGCAAATCGGCAATACTTTAAACGTTGATGCATTTGGGCTCAATTTACCATTGATAGGGGATGCATTAAGCGGTAATCTTGATGCGACTGGCTTCATCGATACAATCCGCGATGGTTTGGCATATACGTTTCAAAATACCATTGATACTGGAGTCGAGAATTTTGTTGATGCGTTAGATAGGGTTGAGTTTGTTAGTGCAGAAATAACGTCAAATCCCGACGACGAACAAATTGTTATTAGTGTTGGTTTAGATGGTGCGACTAAATTTGATACTAATCTCGCACCAGACTTGGGTTTTCTCGGTAATTTAGGGCTAGATATTAGTGCCGAAGCAGATATAGATTTGAGCTTTAAGTTAGAAGATGCTTTAGAGATTAGGATCGATAAAACTTTCGATAACGACGGCGATAGTGATGACAGCAATGATGATACAGACTTTATTGAGTTTGTTTATGGCAATGAACTTGCTGAAGATAATGGGAATAACGCTGCTGAAAAGTTTGCAAATCCTTTTGAAATAGATTTGGCTTTAAATCTCCCCGAAAATACCGTATTTAATGGCGATTTGGGCTTCTTAGAGGTTAATTTGACCTCTGCGGTGGGAGATAATAACAGTGATGAAGATGATTTTAACTTCGGCTTAGAAATTGACTTAGATACTTTCGACTATCGATTTCAATATCCCCAAGTTGACGATATTCGGCTGTTTAATTTAGCAGTAGCCGTCCCCGATATAGAAATAGATGGACTGCCTACGGTTACCATACCTAGCTTTAATACCGATATCAGTTTAGATTTTACTGCTTTAGGAGAGGAAAATCCCGACGCTGAACTTCAGATTCCCTTCTCCTTTGAAGATGTCACCATCGATGCGGGAAGTCTGTATAACGATTTTCTCGGTTCTTTTATCGATGCATTAAATCCTGTTTTAGATACTGTTAAACCTTTTACCGATGCCTTGACCGCAGATATCGCACCTCTATCAAATATAGATGCAATTAGAGACTTTTTTGATAATCCTCAGTTGAGTAACGGTAGGGGTAACGGCGATGGCAAGGTTACTTTAATTGAAGTGGCAACCAATCCTTTCATAAGCGGACTTGTTGCTGGTACTGAAGAAGAAGAAGAAGAACCGCAATACATAGAATTTCTAGAGTCTGTAGCAGAAATTGCCAGTTTTGTTACAACGATAGACGAATTAAGCATAAGTGACGAGGGAATCAACCTAGGCAGTATCTCCTTTAACGATTCTAGCGAGTCAACTATGACTCCGACATACGAGCGCACTGACGCATCTTTAACTGGTAATTCAGAAGAAGAGGAAGAAGAAGGATTAGCTCTGCCTCAAGGAATGAGTATTCCTTTGTTTGATGACCCTTTGGGAACAGCGTTTAGCGTCCTTACTGGCGATAACGTATCTTTGATTGAGTACACCATTCCAGAATTATCATTCAATACTGAATTAAGCAAATTTTTCCCCGTAGTAGGTCCTTTGGGAGTAAGGCTAGGGGGTTCGCTATCGGCTAATGCTAATTTGGGCTTTGGTTTCGATACCTACGGCTTGCAGACAGGAAATCAGATTCAAGGTTTCTATATCTTGGATGAACATATAAATGAAGATAATGTACTCGCCGATTTACCAGAATTCGGACTTACGGCTAGAGTTACGGCTGAAGGGGGCGCAGAGTTAGGCATTGCCAGGGGTTTTGTCGGTGGAAATCTCACGGGAAATGTCGATTTTGATCTGGTAGATCCCGATGAAGATGGCAGAATTCGCCTAGCGGAAATGGGAGGGGATCTCACAGAACTATTTGATGTCAGTGCGGAATTAACAGCAGGGCTACAGGCTTGGTATGAAGTAGGTTATGGTGCATTTTCTACCAGACAAAACTTTGATTTTGGTAGCGTAACCCTGTTGACTACCGAAACTAACGAACCGCCATTTAATCCAGCTTTGGGGTATGTAGCTGATGGTACTTTAAAGTAATTTAAATTAAATCAGAGTGGGACA
>CAKZYI010000452.1 GCA_937884735.1 uncultured Pleurocapsa sp. | reverse complement strand
TATTGGGCAAACGCTAAGACTGGCTGGCTGATTTTGATGGTGTCTCCTCTATTTTCAGCTATTTTATACCATTTATATCTTCCTGGTTGGCTGCTTTGGGTTTTAAGTGTAGCAGGAATTGCTTGGTTGACTTTACCAGGCAAAGTTGTTTCTACCCTTAGTTCGGTGGCGATTAATTTAGGGGCGGTAGAGTTGGGTAATTTTTTTTGGGGAATACTAAAAGATTACCAGAAAGCAAGGTTGATTATGTTTCTCGACCCCGAACAAGATCCTCTTGGAGGTGGGTATCACTTGATTCAATCTCGCATTGCTATCGGTGCTGGAAAGCTTTGGGGAAAAGGATGGCATCAGGGAACACAAACCCAGCTTGATTTTATACCCGAACAGCACACAGATTTTATATTCTCAGCGGTGGGAGAAGAGTTTGGCTTTATCGGCAGTATTTTGCTGCTTGGAGCATTTTGGCTAATTTGTATGCGCTTGATCTTGATTGCCTGTACGGCTAGTGACAATTTTGGTTCCCTAATGGCTATTGGTGTTTTAGCAATTATCGCTTTCCAAACTGTAATTAATTTGAGTATGACTATTGGGCTTGCTCCAATTACAGGAATTCCCTTGCCTTGGATGAGTTATGGACGATCTTCTCTACTTTCGGGTTTTATTAGTTTAGGGTTGGTTGAATCCGTAGCTAATTTTAGAGAGAATAAGGTAAGGCGATCGCGCTAAACTAGTTTTTAATTGCATTTTTGACCTTAGGTCTACCAATCATTATTAACTTCGTAACCTAATCGAATTAAAACATCTCCAAATAATTCTTTAAAAGAATATTTATGTTTTTCCGTAAATATTTCCTTCCACTCTCCTATACGGCCAGAACGAAGATGGGATTGATTGTCAACCGTTCCTTTTTTACGTTTAGTTCTGTTATTAAAACTGTATTTCTCGGTTATTTGTAGACAATTTTGAATTGCTTCTTCCCGAAAACTATAATGTTGAAACAGTTTATAAAAAACGGCACTTTCATCTTTAATTAAGTCTTCGTATTTAATCTCCAAAAAGTCTGGATTATCATAATTCCAGCGAGACATTTCTTCTATTACTTCTTTAGAAGTACCATTCATTTCTGCAAGAAGACCATCTTCTTGATTGAGAGATTTTAGATGTTGTTGATAAGTTAGATTGTTCAAGCTTTTGCGAGGAATGTGAGCCCACTCTTCCTTTGTCCACAAATGATAGAAATAGGCAGAAATAATCATATCTCTAGGATCTCTGATCATATGGGAACCTACATAGTCGGGGAGTTTATCTATATCAATCCGACTCATGTACTCCATGAAAATATCCGTATTTCTATTAAGCTCGTCTTGAGTGGAACATTGAAAGTTTAAACCATAGTATCGAGCGGTGCTTCTCAAGATTCTAATAAACCAAGCAGTGCCTACTTTGTGATAGCAACAATGAATAATTAATTTTTGACTATCTTCATCTACGAAAGGAACTCGGAATTGGCGTTTGATTGTTGACTCTAAGGGTGTGTTGAAAAATGACAACATAATACGGTAAAACAAGTAAGCTGTCTACAAATTAAATATAGAATCAATCTAACAAAAGAGACACTCTATATTAATTTGCAGACTGTACTTCGGTCTAGTTTAAGTTAAAGATACTATTGTAAAGATAACGTAAAGCGATAATTAGAAAAATTTGCTCATTTTTTTGCTCATTTTACTGTAGCAATTTATCCATAGGATTCAATCTTCTCATTTCCATCAGGCATTGTTGGAGAGAATTTTTTAAGTCCCAAATACTGTTGAACAATATGCCACAAATAAAGGGGATTAAGAACCGCATAACGCTGCCATAATCTTTTTGGCTCTTGAGTTAGACGAAAAAACCATTCTAAACCAGCATCTTGCATCCATTTTGGAGCTTGAGGTAGAGTTCCTGCATGAAAATCAAAGGCAGCACCAACAGCCAAAATGGGAATATTGAGTAAGTTGCGATATTCATAAGCCCAAGTTTCTTGTCTAGGACAACCCAGACCGAGAAAAACAGCATTTGCGCCACTAGCTTTGATCCTCTGCACTAATTCCAACCTTTCTGAATCAGAAAGTCTTCTAAATTTAGAAGCTTCCATTCCTGCAACTTTTAGTCCAGGATACATTTGAGCTAAATTATGAGCAAATTTTTTCAAAGTTTCTTCTTTGCTACCATAGAGATAAATGCTCAACCCTTCCTTGGTTAAAGATTCTGCTACTTTTAAAGTCAGATTAGGACCATATACGCGGTCAGGTAGTTGTTTTCCATGGAGCCAAGATAGTGCCCAGCGCACTGGTTGTCCATCTGGTACAACCAAATCTAAACCATTCAAGCGTCTGGCGTGAACGCGGTCCAAAAAGCCCGTCATGACGCCATGTACTGCCAAAGCACTTACAGAACAGGCTTTTTTTTCTTTGGCTGCGGTAGTGATTTTGTCTACTGCCGATTCGTAATCTACTGCATTAATATTAATGCCTAATATGGAGTGTTTTCCTTCGTTAATCATTGTTCATTCCATCTTTCTACACCACTTTCATAAATCTCAGTCAAAATTTGATTGATATTATATTTGAGCGACCAATCTGGATAGTGAGACTTGAATTTAGCTAAATCGCTGATGTACCAAATATGATCTCCGCTGCGATTATCATCTGTGTAGGAATAGTCTAGTTTCTTCCCTGAAAGTTTTTCAGAAATTTCAATCGCTTCGAGCATTGAGCAGTTGCTTTCTCTACCACCACCGATGTTGTATATTTCAGCAACACGGGGATTTTTGTAAAATTCGTAGAATGCAGCAATTAAATCTGATGAATGAATATTATCGCGGACTTGTTTTCCCTTATAACCGTATATTGTATATGGCTTGCCAATAGCAGTACACTTGACTAGGTAAGCTAGAAAACCGTGAAGTTCTGTTCCAGAATGATTTGGACCAGTCAGACAACCCCCTCTAAAAGAAGCTGTGCGAATACCAAAGTAACGTCCATATTCCTGAACTAAAACATCGGCAGCAACTTTGGATGCGCCAAATAAAGAGTGCTTACAGTTATCGATACTCATGGTTTCAGGAATCCCTGAATGGTAAGCATGAGATTCATCTATTTCCCAGCGTTTTTCTTGCTCAATAAGAGGGAGAGCGTTAGGGGTATCACCGTACACTTTATTAGTAGAAGTGAAAATAAATACTGCCTCGGGACAATATTCACGAGTTGCTTGAAGTAGATTGAGCGTACCGTTAGCATTAACAGTAAAATCGGAAAAAGGATCGCTTGCAGCCCAGTCATGAGATGGTTGAGCTGCGGTATGAATAATTAAAGAAATATCCTTACCATAATGCTGAAATATTGCTTTGATATCTTTGTAGTTTCTGATATCTACTTCTTTATGCTCGTAGTTATCAATCTCTTTTTCTAATCTTTGGCGATTCCATTTGGTTGAAGCTTCTTCCCCGAAAAAGAACTTCCGCATGTCGTTGTCTATTCCAACAACATCCATTCCTATACTGCTGAAAAATCTTACGGCTTCAGAGCCAATCAAACCAGCCGAACCAGTGATAATTGCTACGCCCATACTTGAACTATGTTTTCTAACTACTAATTTTAATTTGCTTCTAAGTGTATTTACATAACCCCGATCAAAAGATGCTTCAATTCAATCTTTTTATCTAGTTTTTATGTATTTTCTACTAAGTATATTCACAAGGAATTCTTGCCATATTACTATGGAAGTCGTGAATATGTCGATAGTCAATATGCAAACTTCATGATAAAAATATTTAGACAAAAAAATTACAACAATGGTATGATTACTAAGTTTAAAAAAATAAACTCTTAATCTTAAAAGTAGAAACTTCGTAGATAAGTAAAGTTCTGTTTGCTTGGTTACAATAAGCATTTCCGAAGTCGGGCAATCAACCCTAATTCGACATTTTGTTATCTATAGTTAGGGCAAGTAAGGAAAAAAGAGAGTTTAGTTATTTTTGTTTAAGTATTAATAGTTTTTAGTCAAAATATTGTCCTTATGATTATTGGAATATTTGAAGTTAGTGAACCGAACCATTATTCAGCTGTCAATGGTTTACTTAAAACTTACGCTAGCGATCCCAACAACGAGATAATAGTTTATACCCTACCTTCAATAGAAAAAGCACTTTTAGAAAACGGTTTACCAAATAACTCTAAGTTAGTCATTTTAGATGAGAACCAATCTTTAAAAAAGCTATTAGACGATGCGGAAAAAATTGCTTTTGACCGCATACATATTTGTACTATCTTCGATAATTACTTGGAATTTGGGCAATTTAAACCCCAAACTAAAGATATTTATTTTCATGTACACCAGATTGAAGAATGGTATAACGATGATTTCAGCCGTGCTATCAATACTTTGATTCCTAGTCTTAAGAACAAAGATCAAAACAGACAGTATGTTCGTATAATTGCTCGTGCGGTACGAGATTATCTGGTTTATCGACCAATACGAAAAAAGATGCTTGCCAATTTCGATCGCAATTATAATCTTAAGCTGATAGTCCATAGTGAAGGACAAAAAGAAGCCCTAGAAGAATACTCTTGTAAATCGCCAATTACAATTTTCCCCTTTGCCATATATGAGGGAATGGAAGACTCTTCTGGTGACAACAAAATATTGCGAATTTGTATACCTGGCGTGATTACTCAAGCAAAACGAGATTATTTGTCGTTGTTTGAAGTTTTAGAAAAACATGCCGATGCTCTAAAAGATCGCATCGATCTTTATTTGCTGGGATACATTACCGACCGTGAAAAAGATGAAATGAGCGCGGCAATCCAAAAGCTAATTGACAGCGGCTACCAGGTCTTGTACCATGACACGTTTGTCTATGGAGAAGAATTTGATAAAGCGATCGCCAATTGCGATCTATTATTAAATAACCAGTTTATAAGCAAAAATAGTACAGAAGTTTACGGCAAAACAAAAGAGTCTGGGATGATATTCAATATGCTCAGAGCAGCCAAGCCTGGAGTTCTGCCCAGAGAATATAATGTATCTCAAGAGTTCTATGATTGCACGTTATTTTTTGATAGTTATGATACTTTGGTAGCTTTGATTCAAGAAATTGTAGACGATCCTCAAAGATTGGAACAGCTAAAGAACGCAGCTCAGAAATTGTCTACTAGCTACTTACCTAACAATTTATACTCTAGGTTAGTAACTGCTGAGTAAAACAATCCTAGTTTGACTGATTTGATATTACGATTCAATGGAGGGGAGAAGGGAAGAAGAATGAAAAATAATCAGTTTCAATATAACGATATTAGCAAGTTAGTAAACAAGTGCTGAACTCTCATTTCTATTCCCTATTCCTTATTCCCCAATTTCTATCCTGATAAGTATGACTGCAGTATTCTTGTTTGACTATTTTAGTAAACCAATAAAGTGAGTAAAGTTGCTTGGTTGCTCTTATTTAGTCACTTGTTGTAGCATTTTGTCAACCTCTTGCTGTACTGCTGTATTCCACTGTTTTCGATATTCAGAAAGATCTAAATCTTGTAATGATAAGGCTCTAACAGCAGTTGCGATCGATTCTGTCGAATTATCAACTACTGTAGCCCAATCTCCAAACAACTGTTTTGTTAATGAGGTTTTGCTAATAACCAGCTGTGTATCAGAAGACAAAGCCTCGCAAGCACCGCTAGGTTGAGTTGCGTTACTAGTAGTTAAAACGACTGCAGCAAGGCTTGAACAGAGCATTTGATGATATTCTTCTATAGCCAAAAACCCAGTCAAATTGACATTTTTTAATGTTTGAAGGCTAGCAGCGGTGGCTGAATCCAACTTATTGACATCAGCCGTAACGATAAACTGATACTCTTTTAACTCCCTCATAGCATCAATTAATAATTCTACTGGTTCATCCCAAGGATCGAAGGAAGCAATTACCAAAATTTGTTTGGGCTGACGTTCTTGGGGTGAGCCAGGTACGATTGGTACTATGGGGTCGGAAATTGTAAACAGCTGTGCATCTGGAACTATCTTGCTGACTAAATGATACATTTCCGAATTGTGTACAATAATACCTAAAGCATTTTGAAGTAAGACTTTAGTAAAAGGTAATTTTTGCCACATTTCTACCTGAAATAGCGGATTGTGAGCATCAATCACATAGGGAGTTTTTGTCAACCAGGGTGGTAAAGCACTAAAAGTAGGGGGACATTGAGCCACTACAAAATTAGGTTTTTTGGCTAAAATATCTTTAACACTAACGATTAACTTGAATAAATAATCTAAAGGACGCAAATATTTGCTTTTAAATAAATGAGGAATAAATTTTAGTTCGCAGTTTATTAGAGGAGCGAGAACTTCTGGTCTTCTTTGATATTTTTTCCAGACTAAAAATAAACCAGAAGCTTTGTTTGCTGATGAATAATCGGACATTCTTTAATATATAACTGATTAGAATTGTGAACTATTTGTAAATTAAAATACGGTTAAATATTATTTAAGTGTAAAAAACCTTTATAGTTTCTGCTTATCCAATATTTACTGTTTTGAGACAAATACTAAGTAACAATTTCTGGTGTAATTTTACCATTGATATTTAGACATTCGTTAAGGACAATTAAATAATAGGGATTTAAAGATAGATTTTATCAATCATGTCCAGATTGAACTATCTATCACCAAAACGCTTGGCTTACTTGATAGCGGACGGACAACCACATTCAATCAGAATATTTTTCCTAAAATTTTTGAGAGAAATATTTTAAGCCTACAATCATGCTATTTATGCAGTCTTTTGAGTAAAAATCAAGTTAGGGATATTGACAATTATTAGAAACTGTTTTAGTCAAATTTTAGAAAAATTTTATTTAGATAATTTATTTTTCTATATTTGACCTATCAAAGCTAAAAATAGAGCGGTATATCATTAGCTTTTAGATTCTCAAAAGTTTTTTCTCTCTGTCTCGTAACAGTATTTTAGATCTTTAATCTGAGTCAGTAGTCTATCTTAGTCATAGTTGAGGAGTGAATAAATTAATGATGCAATACTTTGTTGCCAGATGGCTTAAAAGATAGAGAAAAATGTAGCTCAGTTAATTGAGATTGAATATAGGACAATAGCCCATTAACAAATATCACGATGCCAAACATTTCTAGTAATTCTTCTATCGTAGAAGCAAGTCCATAAAAAGTGTTATATCCTATCGTATCTGCTATGTATCCTCCTACCAACTCCATCCCCAAAGCTCCTACTACATAAACTGAACCAGCCAAAATAAATATGGTTCTAGTTTTTGTAGGCAAATTAAAAATAAATTTTCTAAACACAGCTAAAAAGACTATTAGTAAGAAAAATGCAGGAACAACCCAAGTAAAATACAAGATTCCTCTAGCATTAATCGCACCTCTTAAAACTGGAATCAGGAGTTCGTGAATACTACAGGCTTCATCTAATGCTAAAAACAAGAAAATTAAAGATAATGCTTTCCAATGTTTTACATCTCTAGTTTTTTTGGCTTTTCTTATATTAAAAATGATAATTAATAAATAACTACAAAATCCTAGAGCTAAAGCAGAATACAACGAAGGAAAATTAGCTTCTTGATCGAAATTGAAGTAGTGAGAAATAAGTTGAGTACCCTGGGTCGCATTCAACCAGTAAACAATCGCTCTCTCTACAAGGTTAAAGAAAACTAATAAAGCAATTATAGAAAGCAAAAATCCAGTTACTCTTTTAGCGGAGAGGTTACATGTGGGCAGTTGAAATTGACTTGGAAAGTTACTAGACCCCATAAATATCTCTAAAAATGTGATACTAAACAACGGACTAATAATAATACCTTAACCTCTTGATAATTTAATACCCATAAGGTCTTAACTTTATGTGATTTTCATGATCCAAAGTTATTTTTTAAAAAATATTTAGCGAATAATAAAAATAATCTTGATAGAATCAATTTCTATCAAGAAATACAAATTAAATTATTCTAAGCTTTGCTTTTTTGTTTCTCTATGGTCTATCTATAGTCTGCTAGGAGCTTCTTTTAATGCTCGCGCAACAGCTTTCCAGGCTGGTTTACGTAGATATTGCCGATCGAGCAACAAAGGACGTACTGCTGCTCCATCATTTCGAGGTGCAAAATCGGTCAGCCAGGTATAGCGATCGCTCAATCCCCAGTTGATAACAGTAGTAACGGCAGGTTCATCTAAAGCTACGGAGAGATATTCATAATAGGCTTCTGCAACAGCGCGATCGCGCTTGACAATATTTTTTGGTAATTTATTATCCCTCACATCCAATTCCGAAATAATAATTTCAATGCCCATACTGGCAACATCACTTAAGAATTGACGAAACTTATTGGCATCAAACTCTTTGTTCCGATGTCCTTCAAGGTGACTTTGAATGCCTAAAGCATGAACGGGAGTGTTTTTTGCTTTTAAGCGACTCAAAAGATTGAGGATTGCTTCTCTACGTTGTTCCTCAAAGCTTGTGCCAAAGCGATTGCTGTAGGTTAGTCCATTATCGTTATAAGTCAAAACTGCATTGGGATCGACTGCAGCAGCGATTTTAAAGGCGCGTTCAATATAGTCTGACCCTAAAAAGTTGAGCCATGTCGGGAATTTTTCGCCTCTAACTCCACTTATAGTCGTGTCTTTTAGATTGTCGCTACGACCATCTTCAACTCTGATTGCTTCATTAAACACGTCCCAAGAGCTGACTAGTCCTGCATGGCGTTGTGCGAGGGTTGTAATATGATTTACAAAAATGTTGTCAATTTCGCCATTAGTAGTGCCACTGTCTTTAAACTTATCAACCAACCAAGATGAATTAAATTCGTTCCAAATCAGAGGATGACCGCGAAAAGCTAGGTTATTTTGATTGGCAAAATTAAAGAAAGCATCAGTTTGAGAAAAATTATAGCTGTTATTGTCAAATGGTCCTACCGTAACTCCAAAAAAGCCACCAACTACAACTTCATATTCCCTAGTAAAAATACGTTTAAACTTTTGATCGCTAGATATGTCATCAGAAGACCTTTGAGGAAAACCACCATATTTTATCCCCTTAGAAGCTGCTATCTGGCGTAAGCTTTGACCTCTTCCTCTTTTATTTTGTTTAGACAGACTGCTGATATATTCATTTATTTCTTCTGCCTGTACAGCAGAATATAAATGTTTATGAGCCAAGCTCAAGGCACTGAATCCACCTAATCCTAGGAGGAATGAGCGTCTTCCTTTACTATATTTATTCTTAGCCATAGAACCAAATTCTTGACTTCACTATAACTTTACATTTTTAATCTTATCTTTTAAAAATCTTTTTTAGCCTCTGTATATATAGCTATGTTAATCCTATTGAACAATTAGTTTAAGTATTAGCAATGTAAAATAAAAATCATGCAGATTGCTTAGAATATTTATAGACAGCTCCCCAAAGAAAAACCATCAACAAGAATTCTGATGCGATAGTCGCCCATATAGCACCATGCCAGCTGTAAAGAGGAATCAACCAAAAGTTTAGTAAGCCATTGATCATTGCAACTAATACTTGGATAATAGTTCTTGCAGTTTGATAGTTTGCTCCTGTAAGAGTATCCGCCGCTAAAAAGTGCATGGTTCTAAAAATAATAGTTGGAGCAAGCCAAATCAGAGCAAAAACAGAGTTTTGATATTCACTACCCAATATCTTGGGTATTAGTGGAGAACACACAACTATACCAACAATAGCGGCAAGAGAATAAGCAAAAGTCATAGGTAGTAACTTTTTGCACAGTGCGAAGCTACCCTTAATTCCTGAAGCTCCCTGTTGAAAGAATTTTCTAAATGAAGCAAGTGCTACTGATTGAATGGGAGTCAATGCCACGTTTAGAATATGATATGCAGCACCGTATATTCCTGTAGCTTCCAAAGTAGACAACTTTGCGAGCATAGATTTATCCAGGTCATTATAAATATTTTGTGCCGATACACCAATAGCAAAAGACAGTCCCAATTTGAGATCGCTACTTACTTTGGACAAATCGAACTTGGGATAACCAATCTGTCTAAATACTAAATATGTTGACACAACAGAAGCGAGAAAAGTCGCAATGCAATACAATCTGCACCATGTCAGCACGCTAGGATTATCAAAACAGGTGATAAAAACGATCGCTGCAAAAAATCTATTTAAAGAAACTATGACAATAGATTTTGCCGTATAGTTCATCAATCCTACGGCAATAAAAGCATCCCTAGTAACATCATTAAGCCGCAGAAAAACTAGGTTAGCTAAGGCTACAAAAAATACCGAATAAGGAGAGATATCTGGTATTGGTATAAATTTATAAATTATTAAAATTAAAGATATAAATAAAGACCCAAATAAAAGGGTCTTAAGAATTGTTGTTCCCCAATATTCTCTAAACAAATTGCGATCGCGAGAGACATTTTGAATTAATACTTCTCCACTACCCCAGCTGGCAAAAGGAATGAAAATAGAAACAATTGCTACAATTCCGACATAAGCTCCATATCTTGCTGGCTCAAAACTACGAGCTAAGATTATAAAATAAACTCCTTGAACAACTAGTCTTAAAATAAACGATTGAAAAATTGTCCAGGAGTTTTTTAATGTATCGCTTTTTAATAGAGTATTGAATTTTGAACTAAAATTCTTCTTTGACATTAAATTAACTAGTAGATGCTACTGCATTTTGAACGATGGTTGTTTTAGTCTTAATTTTCATTGAATAAATTGAAGCTAAGGTAATTATCCAGATATTACCTGAAGAAAAGAAAGACACCTCTGTCATATTTAGGAAAACAGTATAGATCAAGAATAAAAAGATCCAGAGCATTCGAAGATCTTTAAAGACTAGATATTTAAACAAAGAGTTAAATAAACAGCTAATATAGCCTAGGAAAAACACAATCAAGCCAACTAGTCCGAGATTTAACCAAAGCTGAATATATCCATTATGGGAATGAACAGGAGACCAATCATGTACTTGCCACAGCAAGGTTGCTTCTCTACTTTCTCCAGAAAAGAAACTACCATATCCATAACCCAACCAGGGTTTTTCTCTGATAAATTGCCACAAAGTATCCCATAAGATTGTTCTTCCAGATAAAGTTACATCTTTATCATTAACGCTTAAGAACGTGTTGAAGTTTACCAGTAGCAAAAACATTACTATACAAGTAAAGATCAAGAACAATAAAACTAATAGTACGCTCTTTTTAGAAGTTATAGACAGTCGCTTTAATCCTTGTGCCGTCAAAAAGATAAATATGATGCTTACCAAAGCAGTGGCAGATTCACTAAAATAAACTATTATTAGTGCCAGTAACGTCAAAACTTGAAAAAATATTTTCTTTCGTTTGCTTACATTTAACAAGGAAGAAAAGTAAAAAGCCATAAATCCAGCAAACATGCTTTCTCCCAAACCGTTTTTATGAGGAAAAATACCTTGCCACGCACCTACAATTGCGTCAGTATTCATGATTCCGTATTCGGGTAAAGCTATGGAAAAAATGTAGCTAAAAAATAAACCAATTCCAAAAGTCCAGCTATAAATTCCTAGCTGTTGCTCAAAATCATATCTAGAACCCAAGTACACTCCAAACATGGTGGCTCCTATTAAAGAGACGACTTTTCTAAAAGCTATGTTGGGGACTGATGACCATGATATGGAAAAAATTGCCAATCCAATCAGAAAGAGCAGCCAAGAATTGCTGGTCACAAAGGTTAAAGTTCTTTGCCAGCGAAAAGTTAAGAGTATGAGGGTAACAAAATATATACCGATAAAAACCATACGAAGTAAAGGACTATCTATGTCCCCTCCTCCTGTGTTTTTGCCTAAAATAATAGGGTAAAAGCCATGAGAATATAGTAACAAAGAAATTATTGTA
>CAKZYI010000451.1 GCA_937884735.1 uncultured Pleurocapsa sp. | reverse complement strand
TGTAGGGAGCGATCGCATTGAAGATAAACTATAGGTACAGGGTATTACTTTGATTGATAAACCTAGAAGTATAACTATTTGGAATCGAAGTCAGATTGTGTAGAACGATAAGCTTGAGTCGGATCTTTAGGATTTTGAGGGTTAGTGTATTCTAATAATCCTTTATCTATTAATGGTTTTAAATATCTATCCAACAAATATTTACGGTTGCGGCTTAATAAAGACTCAAGTTCGCTGGACGATCTCGGTTTTAATCTGCAAAGTTCTATGATTAACGCCTCAACTTCCTTCGGATTTCTCCGTTCTCGCATTTTTTTGATACGGTCTTGAAGAGACTTTTCGGTTACTTGAGGAAATAATTCTAAATCAAGTTGTTCTGCTCGTGTATTACCACTATTTAGAGTCACAATTTCTTGCTGTCCAGGTAAGCTTTTTTCCGTAGAATTACTATCCAGGTTGGCAGAATTACTATCCAGGTTGACAGAATTACTATCCAGGTTTGTTACTTTTTGCTGTCCAGCTAAGTATTTTCCCGTAGAACTACTATCCAGATTGGCAAACTCAAATTCGTTTCCAAAGCTTCTTCATCAAAAAGATTATGAGAGAAAAAAGTAACCTGAAAACGGTCGCGATCGCGATTTGAATCAAACAGTGGAAGAGTTAAGTTGGCTTCTAACATAGATTCCAGCATGGCTCTAATACCCGAACCTTTAGTTTCTGCAAATCCAGTTTCATGAAGGACTTCAGCAATGGCTTCGTTACGAATTACCGACCCAGGTTCACCTAATGTCTCTCGGTTGATTGGTTTTAAAGAATAGCCAGGGTTACGATTCTAAGCGGTCAGAGTATTTAATAATTTGGATTGGGCTACGAGTACGATAGTCTCGGTGCATTACTGCATTGACAATTGCCTCTCGAATTACTTGACGGGGAATAAGAGGAATATCTTGACGTTGAATACTATCTTCTGCCAATCCAAAACGATTAGGCAAATCGTTAAGAACATTAATTACTAGTCTAGGTATAGCCAAAAGGAGTGGTTCGCGGATTTCTATAGTTTGATATCTGTCTTTATCGTCTGTAATCCAATCCGTACCTTCTATTAAAATGTAATCTACTCGATGTAGAGGAAAATAACGCCGTAAGGCGATCGCTTTTCCAAAAAGAATTAAACCCCCGATGGTCGGGCAATATTCGCCTTGATATTTTGTAATGACATTAAGAGAATAAAGTAAATCTTGATCGGAATAATCTAATTCACTAGCATTTGGGTTTATTTTTGCTCTTGCTTGTCGATAAGCATTAATAGCATTCTGTTCTAAATCTTCTAAAGTTGCTTCCGTAATCGGGGTAGTGTCGTAGTTTAAAGATTTGCTTTCTCTGTAAAGTTGTTGGATATCCCTGTCAGTACATTTTTGATCTGTAGAGGAAATACGCCGATATGCACCTCTTGGTAATCCTATTTTTTTGATATATACTGGTTTGTCTGATGCTTGTGCTTCAGGGATAAAAACAAAAATGACCGTTTTACCTTCTTTATCAACAACATATTAATCTTGGGGCGAATAACGCTGCTAAAAACCTCACTACATTGACTAGCTAAGTCGCACTGAATTTTATCTGGTTCTTTCAATCCTTCAATTTCATATACTCCTGCTTCACTATCTTGAGGAGATTTGATCCCCAAAACTAAATAGCCTCCGCCCAAACCTGGTTCATTAGAAAATGCGCTAATAGTTTCCCAGCAGCTTTTACCAACTTGAGACGCTTTTTTAGCTTCTATTTCTACGCTTTCATCTTGGGTTATGAGAAGTTCCCATAATTCATCAAAGTTCATTCTTTATTCAATTTATGAAACACCAGAATATTTAATCAAAATATAAATCAGTTGTCAGAATAAAAAGCGATCGCTTTACAGACATAGCTTGATTGCACACTTAAAAGCTAATTCTAATTGATAAGCTAAAGAAAATAATCATTTGAAGAAGCTTTTAATTAAGAGATATCTAAAAATAGTAATTTAGATTATGAAAAAAATACAGGCGATCGCATCAGGAAAAGTACAGGGAGTCGGCTTTAGAATGTATACTCAGTCGAAAGCAGAAGAACTTGGTGTAGTGGGATTCGTGCAAAATTTAATTGATGGGACAGTAAAAATTATCGTAGCAGGAGAAGATAGGAAAGTAGATGCTCTAGTTAACTGGGCTAAATCTGGATCGCCAGCAGCAGAGGTTAACAATTTACAAACGGAGGCAATGGAATATCAAGAGGGAGAATTTGATCGCTTTGAAATTCGTCGTTTTCGTCCCAATCAATAGTATCGATGAAAAATTTGGGATTTCGCTAAAATCAAATTAACGATTTAATTAAGCGATCGCCATTATGACCAATACTCCCAGCATACCTACGGTAAAAAGCACCTCTAAATGGCTTAGAACTCTTCGTGTATTCAAATCCATTGTGCGCCCTTTAGATTTTCTGCAACAACGCAAAGCAAAATATGGTGACTTCTATCAAATAACTTTTGAAAATTCGCCACCAACCATAATGACTTGCAACCCCCAGGCGATCCAAGATATTTTTACCGCTTCTCCCAATAAATTTCAGGTGGGTAAAGGGAATAAGATATTGAGTTTTTTGCTGGGAGAGAATTCTTTATTGTTGCTAGATGGAAAAGTCCACAAGCGTCGTCGAAAGTTATTGATGCCACCATTTCACGGCGAGTCACTAGATAAATGCAGTCAGCAAATAGTCGAGATAACTAACAAAGTAAGCGATTGCGTAGAACCAAACAAGCCGTTTAAAGTCCGCATTCTAACTCAGGAAATTACGATTAGAGTAATTTTGAGCGTGGTTTTTGGGATAGATTCTGGAGCGCGATACGACAGGCTACGAGGATTATTAACTACCCTATTAGATACGTTCAATAGTCCTCTAAGTTCTAGTTTAATATTTTTTACTTGGCTGCAAAAAGACTGGGGTAAATATAGTCCCTGGGGTAGGTTTTTGCGTATCAAGCAAGAAATTAGAACGTTAATTTTTGCCGAAATAAAAGACCGTCGAAAAGCGATCGCTAACGATCCTAATTTCTCCGATCTGTTTAACAATCAAGGTATTG
>CAKZYI010000450.1 GCA_937884735.1 uncultured Pleurocapsa sp. | reverse complement strand
AAATAGAGGAAAACGGGGTAAAGAACGGGTAAGAGCAAAAAAAAACCAAAGCGATCGCTTTGGTCTGATTATTTAAGGGTATTTTTGAGTATATTTGTATGTTGTGTTAGAGATTTGTCATAGTTTTTTAGATATTTTAGGTATCCGTAGGAATTACATTAATTGAGACTTTTTGATAATCAATATCTGTATTAACAAGGCTATTATTCATTTCATTGCTTTCAGCAATGTCACCATAAGGATCGGCTGCGAAACCAACATAATAATCGCCACTGCCACCAGCAAAACCAGCCCATTCTTCAGGCATAACTAATTCTGTGGTTACTGTACCTGTAGATGCACCAGCGTCAAGATTAATAATCGTATCTGCATCATTACCAGGCAAGAAGTATACTTGAGGAGCATCTTCTAGGTCTAATGCGTCGTGGCTCATTAGATAATCTTTTTTGAAGATAAAGAAACCTGCAGCAAACAATTCTGCACTCTCAGTACCATAGTTCATGATTTCATAACTGACTTCAAAAGTAGACCCAGTATCAATAGTTTCTGGCATCACACTAAAACCATTAGTTTTGAGGTCAGCAATTTTTGTTAATCCAGTAACATTGGTTGAAGCAGAGTCCATATCCATGCCCAAATTACTATTGTTATCTTCGCTGCTTTCGGCAACATCTTGGTCGGGATCGATAACCATCCCTGCATAATATGTACCGTCTTCCTCACCCCAAAACTCGTCGGCAGCATCGGGAGCAACATAACGGACACTTTTGAGTCCAGTATCTTTACTACCTTCTAGACCATCTTTGATATCATAAGTACCAAGATATTTGTCTTCTTCAGGATCGATATTTGCATCCTCAGACAAGTACATATCAATGGAGAATGATTCTGTAGCTGCCAAACCTTCATTTGCGACAGTGAAACCAAGATCGAACTCTTGTCCAGGTACAATTTGGTCTTGAACTACTTCAAAGTGAGTACCAACTAGGTCTACTGTGTCATGATTAGGAGCATTGATAGTGATTTTTTGATAGTCAGACATGTCATCTGTAAGACTATTGTTGACATCACTACTTTCAACTACATCGTCAAAAGGATCTGCTTCTACACCAATGTAGTAGTCTCCAGTGCCAGTATAGCCAGCCCATGAGTCAGGAAGAGTTACTTCATCAGTTACAACGCCAGTGCTAGCACCAGGCTCTAAATTTAATATGGAAGAATTTCCATTACCTTGAGAAAAGAATACTTCAGGTACATCTTCTACATTTAGGCTTTCATGTTCTGCCAAATAGTCCTTATCAAAGAGATAGAAACCAGCTGCAAACAAGTCAGCTTTTGTTTCACCTTCATTGACAATTTCATATTCAACGGTCACAGTGTCTCCAGCTTCAGCATTTTCTGGCGCAGAAAAGCTTTTGACTACCAAATCTGCTGCACTGTTTAAGCCAGTAACACCGAATTTAGTGTAGTCTAGTCCTTCTCCTAGACCACTGTTGTTCTCTTCTTCGGTTTCAGATACTTCGTTTTTAGAGTCGATATCTAGAGCAATAAAGTAGTCACCGTCTCCTTTACCCCAAATAGCATCGCCAAAATCAGGAGTGGTATAGCTAAAACTTTTAACTCCTGTATCATCGTTCTCAGCAATACCATCTCTGATATCGTAAGTACCTAATTTGACAGCTTCCTCGGCTCCAATGTCGCCACCTGGAGAAAGATAAATATCAATTGAAAATGGATTTGCCATAGCAGATCCTTCATTTTCAACAGTGAAGCTAAGAGCTACTTTTTCCCCAGGGGTAATTTGTTGATTGGCAACGTTAATATAGCTACCTTTCAATTCTGCACTTTGATTTTGGTCTTGTCCAAAATCTTTGACTTCAATTGTGTCGAAATCTACACCTAGGGCAACATTACTGTTGTTGTCTTCATTCGACTCAAAAAATTCGCTTGCTGGATCGATTCTTATCCCTACCGTATAATTTTCGTTTCCATCCCAAAACGAACTACCTTTAGCAGGAGTGTTATAACTATAGCTTTTCAAGCCAGAGCTTTGCCCTGCTTCTAGACCTGTTACTATTTTGTAATAACCGAGTTTGTAATCATCTTCACTGATTACATCATCTTTGGAGATAACAATATCAAAAGAAAATGGGGCTACATCTTCATCTCCGCTATTCATAACAGAGAAATCTAAATTCAAGGTTTGTCCTTGATCTATAATGCTCTGAGCAATACTGAAAGATTGACCCGTTAGATCTATTGGCATAAGTTTATTATTTAAAATACTCCACGCAACTGTATCTATCTCATGTTATTGAGTATTTACTAGTATGGAAACTGGTGTTTATTCTATTATTTTTATATTTTTAAGATAAAGATTACTAAGCTTTTTCAGTAATTATGCCACTCAAAAAAACTGCATAATAAAACTTTTTTATAGCAAGCTTAAAATAGCAGTAATAAGCATTAAGAAAAAATACTAGATTGAGTCTCTTTCAACAAAAATCTCTTGAATATTACCTAGTAATAAATACTAATAAAATATTGCTTTTCAGTATTTTTAGCTAAATTGAAGCAATACAAAAAAATCGGTAATATCTACATATATTTTGGACATAGTATTTTGAAATAAGTAAAAATAACTAGAGAGATTGAGGAATATCTGAAATTAATTAATTAATTAGTTGAAGCGATGCTTAAGGCTAACTTCGTAATCGCCTTTTATGAAGTTTGACTGAAGTGAAAACTAGATAGAGTAGATCTGGCTATTTTGGCTACAGGAATCATTGATGATAACTTGATAGTTGGTGAAAGTCAGACGATCAAAAAATAATTAAATTTAATGCCTCAAATCACAGGAAAAACCAAACTATTAGGAATTATTGGCGATCCAGTAGAACACTCTTTGTCTCCAGTGATGCACAATGCTGCTATTGCCCATCTAAAATTAGACTATGCCTATGTGCCTTTTCCTGTAAAACAAGGCGATTTAGCTAGAGCGATCGCAGGTTTTGGGGCAATTGATTTACAAGGTTTTAGTATTACAATTCCCCATAAGCAGGACATTATCCCTTTATTAAGCGAAGTATCTGACGATGCAGTTAAAATTGGTGCTGTCAACACCGTTTGGCGCACTGAGTCTGGCTGGAAAGGCACAAATACAGACATTGAAGGATTTGTTGTACCTCTTCAAACCATGTCACGGGATTGGACGCAAATGACTCCTACAGTGTTGGGTAATGGCGGTGCAGCTAGAGCAGTAATTGTAGGTTTACTTAATCTTGGCTGTTCGGAAGTTCATGTCGTAGGACGCAATCCTGATAAGTTAGCCAGATTTTATCAGAGCTGGCAGCATCTACCAACTATGGCTTCCCAAATTAAAATTCACAATTGGGATAATCTTAAAAGCCTACTTCCTGCTACAGATTTGCTGGTTAACACTACCCCTGTCGGCATGTCTCCCAGAATTGATGCCTCCCCCATTGATCCTAGTTTGATGGCAAAGCTTAAACTAAATGCGATCGCTTACGATTTAATTTATACTCCCAACCCTACTCAATTCCTTAAGCTAGCTCAAGAGGAAGGTGCGACGGCAATTGATGGTTTAGAAATGCTAGTGCAACAGGGAGTTGCGGCTTTGAAAATTTGGTTAGAGCAACCAGTCCCCGTAGATATCATGAGAAATTCTTTAAAAGGATATTTGGGTTTATAGATTATGCAAGAATTATTTATCGATCGTCTAATAACAAGAATTGAACAAAAAAATACCCCTTGCATTGTCGGCTTAGATCCAGCATTGGCTCGAATGCCCGATAGCTGGTTAAAAAAACAGGAAACCAACTCAGAAAGTGATATCAATGATTGTGCAGAGGCTATTTATCAATATAACTTAATGGTTTTGGATGCGATCGCCGATCTAGTTCCTGCGGTTAAACCTCAATCCGCCTATTATGAGCTATTTGGTTCGGCAGGATTGATGGCATTAGAAAAAACCATAATGGCAGCACGCAAGCGGGATTTATTAGTAATACTAGATGTTAAGCGGGGAGATATTGCTTCTACCGCTACTGCTTATGCACAAAGCTATTTGCCCAGCAAACCAAAACGTCCATACGAAGCGGATGCTATGACCATAGTTCCTTATTTGGGTTCGGACTGTCTCGACCCTTTTTTTGAAGAAGCAATCAAGTGGGGCAAAGGAATTTTTGTCTGTGTTAAAACTTCTAACCCTGGGGCATCAATTATTCAAGAACAAGAAGTAAACGGTAGATATCTCTACGAAATTGTTGCCGATCTCATTAAATCAGCATCCGAACAAAGTATAGGAAAGTCTGGCTATAGTGGGATAGGCGCAGTAGTCGGAGCTACTTATCCCGCAGCCGCAATTAAGCTTCGTCAACAATTACCCAATAGTTTATTTCTTGTCCCTGGTGTAGGCGCACAAGGAGGAGGAAATGCAGGAGTTAAAGCCTGTTTTAATACGGACGGCTTGGGTGCAGTAGTTAGTAGCTCTAGAGCAATTATGTATCCTCATATGTACGGGAGTGCCGATTCTAATAAAGACACCATTCGACAAGCTGCAAAAGACTTGATTACTCAGGTAAACCAAATTTTAGAGTAAAAAACGGAAGAATATATTGAATATATTATCGAATAGAATCTATTTGACTTTTCCATAACGGCGATCGCGCTGTTGATATGTAGCCAATGCTTTATGAAATTCTACTCGATCAAAGTCTGGCCATAAAGTAGGAGTAACATAAATCTCTGCATAAGCCATTTGCCATAGTAAAAAATTACTAATTCTCATTTCTCCACTAGTACGAATCAAAAGATCGGGATGGGGAATTCCTTGAGTATACAGATGTTGTTCAAACAACTCTTCGCTAATTTGAGACGAATCCAAGTATCCTTGTTCTACTTTAGAAGCGATCGCTTTACAGGCTTGAATAATTTCTTGTCTACCGCCATAGTTAGTTGCCACAGTAAACTGAATCCCTTGATTATGTTTCGTATCTTCCATCGAGCGATCGATTTCTTTGCGCAAAGAGTCTGGCAAATCTTGTAAATTACCCACAAAGCGAATTTTTACATTTTCCTGTTTCATTTCCTGTAATTCTCGTCGCAGTACTCTTTCAAACAGAGTCATCAAAAACTGCACTTCTGTATTTGGTCTGCCCCAATTCTCAGTTGAAAAAGCATAAGCAGTTAAAGCAGGAATGCCCCAATCTTTACAGCAGCGTAATAAATCCTAAAGAGCATCTACACACTTTTGATGACATATATAAC
>CAKZYI010000449.1 GCA_937884735.1 uncultured Pleurocapsa sp. | reverse complement strand
CCTGAATTAATAGCTCCCACGCAAGATGCAAGCTCATTAGGTTTTAGAGCATCCGAACAGGCTGCTGCTGCTGCTGATTTTTCTACGCCATTTGCAAGTAAACTATTGGCGCAACTACCAATGTCACCTGCTATGGAAGGAGAAGCAGGGACAGTTACTAAAAAAACTGGTAGAGAAATTAAACTAGCCCAACGAATTGTTTTTACGAGAATTTTCATGACTATTTAACTATAACTATAATTTTGACGGTTCTTGATTCATCACCATACTAAAGGCAGATAATAAAAAATTGTCAAGATAGGGGTTAATTATTAATCAATTTCCACAGAGGATGTTTAGTTCCTTTTGCCATAATTTTTTTTACATGTCTTTCTAATTTACGCCTTTCTGTTTCAGGTAAACCCAAAATTAAATTACGAATTTGACAAAAAACAACTGAAACCGTTGTACCAATACAAAAAGCTAGACAAAGAGTTGGTAAAAAATTGAAGTGCAATCCATAATAAACTGCTGCCCAAGTAAAATAATCTAAACAAAGAGCAATTTCTGCTCGTAAATTCCAAATGGCGTAAACACCTAAAGTAAGCCAGCTAAATATGGCAACTAGCCAGCGACCACATACAGATAGTCGATATAGTTTGTCTACTTTATGCTGAAAATCAGATTTAAGTTTACTCACTGTTGTAATTTAAAGTACAGAATAAATTTTAGAATTAGCATTATTCTGATGCAGTGGTTTCTGTGATTGTTACCGAACTATTTCCTTTGCTATTTCTCCACCAAGCAAGAAAAGTACTTGCGATGAAAATACTAGAATATGCACCCAAAAGAAAACCCACAATCAAAGCTAGAGCAAAGAATTTTAATGTTTGACCACCAAAAAGAAAAATACCTAGTAACGGTAGTAATGTAGTTAAGGTGGTATTGATTGAACGACCCAAAGTCTGGTTGACAGCGTTATCAACAATATCGTTGATTTTTCGGTCTGGATTTGCGGTTATATTCTCACGAATGCGATCGTAAATAACTACAGTATCGTTAACAGAAAAACCAATAATTGTAAGCAAAGAGACTAAAAATAGACTGTCGGCTTCTATACCAAAGACTAACCCTAAAAAGGAAAAGATGCCTGCGGTAATAATTACATCATGAAACAAAGCGGCGATCGCAAATAGAGCATAGTCAAATTGAAAACGTATGCTCAAGTAGACAATAATGCCGAAAAATGCGACTAACAAAGCCAAAATTCCTGATATAAATAGTTCTTCGCCAATAGTTGGCCCTACAGAATCGATTTGTACTGTTTTGTCGTCGAATTCGCCAATTGCGTTAGTCAAAGATGATAGTAATTCACTACGGCGATCTCCATCAATATTTTCAGTCCGTACCGACAGAATTTGTTTGCTATCTCCTAATAGCTGAATACTACTATTACCCAAATTTTGCTCGTCTAAAACTTCTCGGACTTGAGCTGTATTTATTGGCTCATCACAATTGCCTGTTACGGAACAATCTCTGGCAATTTGGATTCTAGTACCGCCAATAAAGTCAATACCTGGTCTAATTGGTGCGTTCAAGCTGCTAAAAGACACAATCATCATAACAATGCTTGCAAGAATAGCTATTCCAGAAATTGCCCACCATAAATTGCGCTTGCTTGTAATACTAAATTTCATAGATTAATAAATTATTGATTACTGGATACTGATGGTTGAGTTCCTATGTTTAGATTGGGACAAAATAATTCTGGTTTTTGTCTTACCTTAGGCAAGCTTAATACCACTAGTAGCATGAGAGTTCGACTACAGGTAACGGCAGTAAACATACTAACTACTACTCCAATTAAAAGAGTAACAGCAAAGCCTTTAACTAAACCAGAGCCAAGCCATAATAGAGCTAAACAAGCGATTGCCGTAGTCACATTACTATCCAAAATGCTGGAGAAAGCCCTAAAGAACCCTGATTCTACAGATCTGTAAAGAGTTTTTCCTGCTCTTATTTCTTCTCTAGTACGTTCAAAAATCAGGACATTGGCATCTACAGCCATGCCGATACTCAAAATAAAGCCCGCAATTCCGGGCAAAGTTAAGGTTACACCGACTAAGGCATAACAAGCTAGAGTCAACAAAGCATAAACAATCAATGCGCCATCAGCAATTAGTCCTGGTAAACGATAGTAAACTACCATAAAAATCAAGACCAAAACCAAGCCTACACAGGCTGCAATAATACTTCTACGAATGCTGTCTTGTCCTAATGTTGCACCAACAGTACGATTTTCTACTACAGCAATAGGAAAGGGTAGCGAACCACCTTTGATCTGAATTGCGAGATCGTTAGCACCCTCCAAATCAAAATTACCAGTGATAACGGCTCTACCTCCTGTAATACCAAGATCGGCAAATTCTGCCCCTACAACGGGAGAACTAATAAGCTCATCATCTAAGAAGATTCCAATACTGCGACCAGTACCAGCTAAATTTTTGGTCAATTCAGCAAATTTTTTACCGCCCTCTCTATCAAAATTAATCGCCACTTCATAGCGATTTCCAATAGCAGTTGGTTGGGGACGAGCATCCGTTAAATTGGTTCCAGTCAAACCCACCGAGTCAAACACTTGAGAAATTGCTTGATTAGATTTCGCTAAAGATTCTTTAATTTCTCCTAGCTTAACTTTACTTCCCTCTTCATTATTTTGAGAAAAATACTCTCTTTGCGCTCTCAATTGCCGATTGACTTGGGATTCGGCAATAAAATCTCCTTCTGTACCTTGTTTTTGCTGTTTAAATTCTAGTTTAGCTGTTCCTTTTAAACGTCTTTCTGCTTCCTCTGGCTTACTTTCCCCTGGTAGCTGAATTAATATTTTGTCGTCTCCAATAGTTTGAACAGTAGTCTCAGAAACACCAAACTCGTTGATGCGATTTTCTAATACTCGCTGTACAGCTTCTACATCTTCTGGGGTGGGCTCAACATCAGGTTGTTCCTTAGTTGGATTAACTTGAATAGTTAGCTGTGCCCCTCCACGAAGATCCAACCCTAACTGGGGAGGAATTGTAGTTAATATAGCGATCGCCGCTGCGACCAATGCCAAAATTAAAATAATATAGGCTCTTTGTTTCTGCATTTACTATCACCTGCCGTAATAAATGCTATGATAAGCCCTTTTTGCAATCTTGCGAGAGTAGGAATAAGTAGACAATTATTTGTTTATTTTGAAATAATACTCAAACCGACTAAATCTCTATCATTTAGTGGCTTACTACTACGAACTACATATTTTTCTCCTGCCGATATTCCTGAAATTATCTCTACTTTATCGTTAATGCGATCGCCAATAACAACTTTACGCTTGATTACATTGTTTTGATCGTTGTCGTTTGTGTTTACAGTAAAAATATAGTTGATGCCTTTCTCTTCAATAATGGCTATTTTGGGAACAACTATGTAAGATTCTTTTTCAGATGCAAAACTCACCCTAGCTAACAGACCACCTTTAATTTGATTGCGAGGATTATTAATAACAATTTCCACGGGAATTTGACGGGATGAAGGATTAGCTGTCGGTGCAATACGATTTACCTTCCCTCGAAATTGACTATCTTTAAAAGCATCTAGCTTTACTGTTACATTTTGTCCTACATTTATTTTCCCTAAATCTAATTCTGACAAAGGCATTACTATTTTTACCTGACTAAAATCGCCAATAGTCATGACCTCTTCTCCTACACGAATTAAACTGCCTGAGTCTTTGGCTTTTGCCACTACAGTCCCCCCAATAGGCGCAATTATCCTACTGTAAGTTTGACGTTGTTTTGATTCGGCGATCGCCGAACGTTGTGTAGCAATTCTGCCTTCTACTATGGCTACCGCTTGTTGTTCTAACTTAACAGCTTCTTTTGCTGCCAATAAAGATTTTTCGGCAATTTTGGCGGCAGTTTTGAATGATTCTGCCTGCTGTTGAGCAATCAACCCTGTTTTTGCTAGCTCCTGATATCTAACAGCTTCGCTTTTAGCCTGTTCTAATTGAATGTTAGCTTCTTCTAGCTTTATTTGAGCGTTAGTGACTTGAACCTTTGCTTGGGCTAATTCTGATTGTAAAGCGGCTAATTCTCCTTGTTTTCCTGCCAGCTCTGTTTCTATAATGCTATTGTCCAACCATCCAATTAACTGACCTTGACTAACCTTGTCCCCTACCTCCACCAACAATTCTACTAGTGTTCCCTCCGTTTGCGATCGCCAAGATACTTGCTTTTGGGGTTGAGTCGTTCCCTTGTACTGCTGTGTAGAAGATGGGCTACTCACATCAGCTGTTTTTACATCAACTTTAATTAGCTGTTTTGATTGTGGCATGCCAATCGAAGCTGATTCTTGCTGAGTAGTATTTTGAGATGAAGAATTACAACTAGCAAAAATACTAGAAACGAAAATTAGCATTATGACTTTCAAACATTGATTTAGCCACAATTTTGTCGATTCTTTAATTTGTTTCATTCTCTAACAAGTTTTCAATCTTCATGTTTTATTGATTTTTATCAAAAACAGATTCAACCAATTTTAAATAAAAAACAAGTATGTAGTAAAAACCAAAAAGCTCTTATTACATACTTGAATAATGAAATTTATCAATTTTACATATATAGTTATATAGTTATCAAATCATATTATGAATAAATTGCACCATAGTCTAAATTTTAAATGAATTGATCCAGACGCTTTTTATGTAAGCATTTTTTTTGTCTTTGATTTGTATTACGGTCAATAATTTCCCATTGTTCTTGAGAAATTTTTCTGCCATTCCAAATTACTTGAGGCATAGTAGACGTGTAACAAAAAGTTATAGAATAACGCTCATAATGAGTAGGTGGTTGAGCGCGATGAAAAACACTACTAGTATCACTTATAACAACGCTTCCTTTAGGAGCCAAACAAGCAGTCCAATTTTGTCTTGGTACAGCCGATGCCATTTCTTCATCAGATACGTATCCCAGATTATAGTAATTTAGTTTTTTAATTGCTTCAGGAGTAAGTTGACGCGATATGTAATTGTAAGCACCTCCTCCTGGAATAACATCGTTTAAATAAATAATAACTTTAATAATACGGCGATCTTCCCAGTCTATATGCCATCTCCTAACTCCAGTGTGCTGAGCGTCTGCAACACTCCTCCGCATGGCAAATCCCTGATACAAAATTGGTAGACCAATATAATTCTCAATTATATTTAGTAATTTTGGTTCTAACGCCCATAGTAGTATTTCTGAAAATTCTCTGAGATCTTCAGGGGTAGAGCCCATTTCACAACTGTCACCCTTACTCAATTTAGGGTCGAGAACTCTTAGTTTGTCTGCTAGGGCAAATGCAGTATCCATCATCATCTTCGTCGAAGACAATTGCAGATCTTCTATAGGAATTATGCAAGTACCTTCTTCTCTTAATGCTTTCACGATTGAAAGCCCTTGAGCGTCAAGTTCAGGCAAAAGCTGAGCATGGTTGTTGAGAGCTTTTTGGTAAGCTTGTTCCTTCATTGCTTGAATTGGAGGTATACGAGATATTTCGCGCCTCAATTTGCGAGGAATGTTCTTAACTTTTTTAGCAATATAAGATAAATTATTAGCTGATATTTTCATGATCATGTGCAATAGTATTCTATTAGCTAATAGAATATGTTTTTACCAGAAAAGGTATTTTTTGTAATGACTCTAATCAAAGTTTATTATTTACAGAGGCTTCAAAAAAAATCTTGTCTATACATTTATAACAATTTACATACTGGATACACATATTCTTTAGAATCTTGCTGAGGCTCTTCATAAAAACTTTGCAAACCTCATTGATTTGAATTTTATTCAAAATTCATTTTATTCAAATATATTTACTTGTAACCAACAGTATTATATATTATGAGTGAGAGCAAGATATTATGCACATTTACATTTTTCTTAATATATATTTAAAGTAGTTAGACTATTTAAATTAAGTTTCATCCCTCTAAGTGCAGAAAAGAATTCAGGCAGAGAGTTTGATAGTTTAATCAGACTTGACGAACAGAGTAACAATCGATTAGAACCTTGATGGAAAGTTTTCGGCTTTAACCATCAGCTCTCTCTTTAAAAGATCGGCTTGTACGACAACAAAATTTATCAAGTTTGCTATTCAGACATAATAGTGACGGATAGCATAGCTTATATATGCTTCAAAGGATTTTACTCTAGTTACTTAAAATAACGAAGTAAATCAAACAGCACTCTATGTCTTCTAAGCAGTTTCATCCTGTTCAATATGAAATAGTTTAGATATTGGGTTATGGACTGAAGACAATACGTTCTTAGCAGCCATATTTTTTTAATGTTTTTTTGAATGAAGCTACTGAAGACCTGAAATGGTGGTTAAACAAAGGTTTTTCATTTTGACCATTTTATTCATTAGTCTATGAAGTTTGCACGTATTTCAGCTTTCAACACTTCTTTCTTTTTTGCTTTTTTCGCTTTTGCTAGCTTTTTTTCTGCTTTTCCTTTATTGGCAGACAATTCTATAGATACAAACAATGCTTTGGATACTATTCAACTTCCGTTTCCTACTTTAGATGACGATCATTCAGGAATTTGTTCAGATCGAATTGAACCATCTATTAATGAAATAATTCAGCGTCCTGAGATAAGCAACGGAAAATGGGCTATTCTCGTACAATCTTTAAGCGGTACCAATATATATAGTCTTAATCCAGACTCCTACATGGTGCCCGCTTCTAACGTCAAACTCTTGGTAACTGCAGCTGCATTGCAAAAGCTAGATCTCAATGGACAAATTCGTTCCACATCGATTAGCGATTGGATTAAAGTCACTAATCTCAAAAGTAACAACGCTTACGCCAATGTTTTATTAAGATATCTAGGTGGTTCTCAATCAGTTCAACAAGCACTAACCCATCTTGGAATTGATGCCAAAGGCTATCGTCTAAAAGATGGTTCTGGACTATCTCGTAATAATTTGGCAACACCAAGAACATTAGTATCTACTTTACGTGCTATGTATCATGCCAAAGGAAATGATGTTTTTCTTGCTTCTCTTCCTGTAGCTGGAATTAGTGGTACTCTCAAAAATCGTCTACGCCACACTACAGCAGAGGGTACTGTAAGAGCTAAAACAGGAACTCTTAGAGGTGTAAAAGCTTTATCTGGTTATATCAATCACCCTGAATACGGCGTTGTTGTTTTCAGCATTATTACTAATCAACCCACTAATCAATCTAGCTATCCCATCGTTCAAGCAATTGATGAAATTGTTCTTCAATTAAGTACTTTGACCAATTGCCGATAGAAAAAATTGTATCACTTAGTTTTTATTAAGCAATATTAAGATATTGACGTCATACCAGCATACTGTCTTGACAGAAGAGATTAAGATTAGGTAAATTATATACATACCCGGGTAATTATTAAATTTAGTGATATGCAAAGCAAGCAGAAAGTAACTTTATATATACCTCCAGAGTTGCACAGGAGATTAAAGATAAAAGCTGCAGTAGATATCGAATCGATGTCTGCTTTAGTGGAGAAAGCAATCTCTTTTTATATGCAATACCCAGAAAAAGTGGACGAGATGAATGCTTCTACTCATGGGAAAACCCATCAGGTGCACTTCTGTCCTGAGTGCAGCGCAGCTGTAGTTGAGAAAGATGGAAAACTGATATCTATGAACAGTCAAGCTGCTGTGATAGCTGAAGATATTTCTCTAAAAATAGGTGAACGGGCAGAAGATTCTGGAGAATCTAACGAAGAGGAACTAGTTTCTTGCCTGTAAGCTCATTTTCTGTGTAGTTCAATCGTAGACTAGTTTTAAAGATTTCAAAGATTAGAGTTCAAAATTCAGCAGGGTCGATAAAATGAAAGAAGAACTAAATATTCTTGTACAAGCTCAATACCCCCTAATATACTTAATTACGCCAGAGGAAGAAAGGGCTGAACAAGCAATTAATAAAATTGCTAAAGATAATGCTGAATATAAGCGGGTATTCGTTTGGACAGTGACGAGGGGAATGGTAGAGTACGGTCAACCTCGTCAATCGACTCAGCACAATACTGTATCTCCTGAAGCTGCTATAGAATGGACTACTAGGCAGAAGGAGGGTGGAATATACATATTTAAAGATCTTCATCAGTATATTGAGGGTCCTGTTATAACAAGATGGCTGCGAGATGCGATCGCATCTTTTAAAGACTCTGATAAAGTAATTATATTGATGTCTCCTGTGCAAGCTGTACCCATCGAGTTGGAAAAAGAAGTTGTTGTTTTAGATTACCCTTTACCCAACGTGACTGAACTATATCACGTTCTTTCCAGCAGGCTTGCACAAAGTAAAGCCAAGCGTTTGGATACCGAGACTAGAGAAAAGCTACTAAAGGCTGCTTTAGGGTTGACCAAAGATGAAGCTGAAAAAGTCTACCGCAAAGCGCAGGTCAAAGCTGGTCGTTTAACTGGAGAGGAAGTTGATATAGTCCTTTCTGAGAAAAAGCAGTTAATTCGTAGGAATGGTATATTAGAATATATTGAGGAAGATGAAACCATTGACTCTGTTGGTGGGTTAGAAGAGCTGAAGAGATGGTTAAACCAGCGTTCCAATGCTTTTACAGAGAGAGCGAGGGAGTATGGTCTTCCACAACCTAAAGGGATGTTAATTCTTGGTGTTCCTGGCTGTGGTAAATCTTTGATTGCCAAAACTACATCCCGTCTATGGGGTCTACCTCTATTGCGGTTAGATATGGGTAGGGTGTATGATGGGTCTACGGTAGGTCGTTCAGAGGCGAATTTACGCAATGCACTCAAGACGGCTGAGTCTATTTCCCCTGCTATTCTTTTTATAGATGAGTTAGACAAGGCTTTTGCTGGTGGCGGTGGTTCTGGAGACTCCGATGGTGGTACATCTGGTCGCATATTTGGTTCTTTCTTAACCTGGATGCAAGAAAAGAAGTCCCCAGTGTTTGTAATGGCTACTGCTAATCGTGTAGAAAGGCTACCTGGGGAATTTTTGAGAAAAGGAAGATTTGATGAAATATTTTTTGTAGATTTTCCTAACTCTACGGAAAGACAAGATATTTTCAATATACATCTCGGTAAGCGACGTTCGGAAATCAGTCGTTTCGATTTAGAACAGCTTACTAAGGTATCTGATGGATTTTCTGGGGCAGAGATTGAGCAAGCAATTATCGCTGCAATGTATGATGCTTTTGCTCAAGACAGGGAGTTTACGCAGTTAGATATTATCGCTGCGATTAAGGCTACCCTACCTCTATCTCGGACAATGACTGAACAGGTAACAGCCTTAAGGGACTGGGCTAGGCAAAGAGCTAGACCTGCTTCAGCATCCGTTGCTGAATATCAGCGACTGGAGTTCTAACAAGCTTTCTTTTGTGGGTTAGAATAACTCATAAAAGGTCAAGGCTAGCAATCGCTAGCAGTTTTCTAAATAATCCGTTTTCAAGCGGTTATTAATTTTAAAGTTGTTGTTTACTTCTCTTCTACTGGAGGAAATCTTATGTCTCACTTTAGTACTTTACGCACCAAAATCAGCGATTCTGCAATTCTAGTTAATTCTCTTCGCGATCTTGGTATCAATGTTCAAACTAACGCGGATGTTCGCGGTTACAACGGTCAAAGACTTCGTGCTGATATCGTTGCAACTCTAGAAGGCGAATATGATTTGGGTTGGTCTGAAAATAGCGATGGTACTTTCGATTTGATTGCCGATCTTTGGGGTGTTGCTAAAAAACATAACCAGACTGAGTTAATCAATTCTATCAACCAAAAATATGCTGTCAATAAAACTTTATCTGAAGTTAAACAGCGCGGATTGCAGAATGCCAACGTTAAACTAGTTCTTCAGTAACAAGAATTTGATTTTAAGTTAAAGCGCGTTCCCAAGCATTGGGGTTGGCCTAAACAAAGTTTGGTCAACCCTTTTTTGTGGGAGCAAACGTGATATGCATTTGGACTATTTATTGGGTGATTCAACAGTGGCAAAAATTTGATTGACAAAACTAGAAACAATAGTTAACACTATCGAACCAAACAAAGCAGGAAAAAATCCGCTTACTAACAAACCTGGAGTTAAGTAGCTAACTAAACCCAAGGCAATTGCATTTACTATTAATAAAAATAGACCTAAGGTTAGAATAGTTAGAGGAAGAGTAAATATAATCAATATTGGTTTGATAACTGCATTAACCAACCCCAATATAGCTGCACCCAGAATTGCGGAAGAGAAACTTACAACAGCAAAACCTGGGACAAAAAAAGCGGTAATCATCAAAGAAACAGCGGTGGCTAACCACGTTAGCAAAAATTGTAACATCTTAGTTACCTTTAGAAACTTTAGAAATTTAATTATCTAAATAGTAATAAATTTTGGCTAACCATTTCTACTGGTAAAGGTACGGTATCTGCGAGCAACTTTGGTGCGGAAACTCACATTTACACCGCCATTGTGCTGCTCTAAAAGCAATAAGGGAGTGGGTTTTGCTTTTTGATTCCAACTCATAGTCACGATGTGACCTTGGATGCTAGGTAGCCAGTTGTTGTTGCGTCTATCCGCTCCTTGACTATTTGAACTCCATTCTTTGCGTCTTTCTGTAGGGCTAAGGAACATTTCTACACATTCAACAATTTGATTAATAGTTGTAGATGTAGATTGAGTAGGTAGCTTGGTTAGCTTGACTTGGATTCGAAAAAGTACTAGACGAATACTTTTTCCCTGGCTGTCTCTATCATAAGTAATGTCAAATGTTTCATTAATATTAAAACCGTTTTTACTCGCAATACCACCACCAGCATTTTGAGATAGATTAATGCGCATAGCGGTGCTGACAAACTGTTTGACTTTAACTTTAGCCTGATTAACTAATACATTGCGAAATACTGGTTCTTGCATTCGCATTCTAATATAGTCTAGGTTACAGTCTCTTGAGTTGATTAAATCGGGATTTTCTTCCCATTGGCGAATAGTTGCTAAAGCTGTGTTCAATCTTTTTTCTAAGCTTGATATTTTTGTTTGTTCGTATTGAATCGCTTTTTTTAGCTGCTTGTACTTTAGTCTGCCATAAATGACCAAGCCGATTGTTGTAAGAAACAAGCCTAGGCTACTAAATGCCCAGATAGGAGTGTTAAATATTTTATCTGTTTTTATCTCTGGTAAGGTCAAACTTACAGAAGAAACATTTTGCTCGATAATCAACTGATTTTGGTAATGATAGCTAGACATATAAAAGAAAATTATAAAATTTATTCTTATATCTAAAATATGCCCATTAATCTATCGAGAAATAACATATTGTCTTATAGTTTATTGCTAGTGAATTAGTTTTTGGCTAGGTTATACATTTTTCCAGAGCATTTTCTAGAGTAGCTATCAATTTATCTACATCACCATCGGTTGCAGAAAAACATTCAGATGGGGTAGATTCTGGTTGAAAATTGATTAGTTTTACCTGTCCTTCTCCAATAGCAACAACAACAACTTCTGTTTCTGGATCGTAACCATCAACGATTCCTAAAATTTCTTGCAACTGCCCTCTAGTGTTTTGATTTAATGCTTCTAAATTTTCGTAAGAACAAGCAACAAAATGAGGTTTTGGCTGAAGATCTATTCCCAAAACATCGTTGTTATCTTCCCATTCTTGCTTTAT